>JBJOHS010000017.1:0-11837 GCA_046047535.1 Pseudomonadota bacterium | reverse complement strand
CCACGACCCCTGCCATAGCCCCATGAAGCAGCACAACCCCCTGAAGGTGGTGAATACCTTGATCAACAGCGAGGTCAACGGCAAGGTTGAAAAAAATGACCGTTGTTGTGGTGAGTCGGGTACCTTTGCCGTCGCCCGGCCGGATGTCTCTACCCAGGTACGGTTTCGCAAAGAAGAAGAGATGCGCAAAGGGGCGGAGAGGGCCCGTGCCGGTAATGACGATCAGTCTGTGAAGATCCTGACCGCTTGTCCGTCGTGTATGCAGGGCCTGAATCGGTACACCGGAGACACCGGGGTGGAGGCCGACTACATTGTGGTTGAAGTCGCCCGTAATTTACTCGGTGAGAACTGGCTGCAGGACTACGTATCGCGGGCCAATTCGGGGGGGATTGAGCGCGTCTTAGTCTAGTATCGGTGCCGCCTCCTGCGGCCTAGCCTCCTGCTGCCGAAGCCGATGGCGCGGGAATCGTAACGAGAAGCAGCTTCCCTGGCCGACGGTGCTTTCGATTTTCAGTTCCGCCCCGTGCCGTGAGGCGACATGCTTGACGATCGCAAGCCCGAGCCCTGTTCCACCCGTCTCTCGAGAGCGACCCTTGTCGATGCGGTAGAACCGCTCGGTGAGTCGTGAGAGATGCTGTGACTCAATACCCGGACCGCTGTCTCGAACACTGAACGTCGCTGAGCCATCGGCAGCGCCACGCCAGCTGAGCGTAATTCCTCCGCCCTTCGGCGTATACCGCACGGCGTTATTCACCAGATTGCTAAAGGCGCTGTAGAGCTCCCGTTCTTCTCCGAGCACCACCGGCGGGCCAGAGACTTCCTCTGCAGAGAGCGTGTGGCCATGTTGGCCGAGTGCCTCAGCCTCACGGACAAGTCGCGCCAGCATGGTTGTCATCGAGATCGGGTGATCGCCGGGTGGGTTCTGTTCGGTCTCAAGCCGACCCAGCGTGAGGAGGTCGTCAATAAGTCTCTGCATGCGTTCGGCCTGGTCGCCCATGGTGGTGAGGGCCTGTCCCCGTTGTGATGGATCGAGTGGAAGGTCTCTGAGGGTCTCGATATACCCGGACAGCACGGTCAATGGAGTCTTTAATTCGTGGGAGACATTGGCCACGAAGTCCCGGCGCGTAGTCTCAAGCCGTTCAATCTGGGTAATGTCGCGGGTGAGGAGAAGGCGCTCACTCTGGCCGTAGGGAATCACCTGTAGCTGCAGAATGCGGTCTGGCCGGGGTACCCCCCGCAGGACTACCGGATCTTTCCAGACACCGGATTCGAGGTATTTCACAAAGTCCGGGTGACGTAGCAGGTTGAGGATATTGCGGCCGAGGTCGGCCTGTGCCTGGAGCCCGAGGTGCTGTTCGGCCCGCAGGCTTGCATAGGTGATCTGATGGTGGTCATCGAGAGAGACTACGCCGTCGGGCATGGCATCGGTGACGCTTCGGAAGCTTTTAAGCATCTCCTGCAGTTGGGACTGCTGACGTTCATACGAGCGCGCCAGCCGGTAGACGGCCGCATAGAGAAGGTCCCAGGCGCCTAGCCCGGTTGGGGCATTCCCGAGACGAAAGTCGTTGAGCCAGCGCACCATCTTCTGAAGATGCCAGACCTGAAAGGCGACCCAGAGCCCCATGCCCAGGGCGATCACCCCTATACCTGCATTGCCCCCGGCAACAAGCTGAAAGAAACCGGCCAACAGGCCAATACCCAGGAAGATAATGCAGATCCGAAACCAGAATCCCGTCATAGACAGGATTATGCGGCCGCGTGGGCCTAGGCGATGGACGCGCCCGAGGGCAGGGCGGTGAACCGATAGCCACTGCCGCGCACGGTCTCTACGTGGCGATCGTGCCCAGTGCCGATGAGGGCCTGACGCAGCCGTCGAATATGGACATCGACCGTACGCTCTTCAACGAAGACATGGTCACCCCAGACATGGTCGAGTAGTTGACTGCGGCTATGTACCCGCTCGGGATGCGTCATAAAAAAATGCAGCAGGCGAAACTCAGTCGGACCCAGATCAAGGGTCTGCCCCTTGGCGCCCACTCTATGGGTCTGTGGGTCAAGACGCAGCCCCGCGATCTCGACCGTGTCATCGGTCAGTTGTGGTGCTCGTCGCCGCAAGACCGCCTTGATGCGGGCCAAGAGCTCTTTGGGGGAGAAGGGTTTGGTGACATAGTCGTCCGCCCCACTGTCAAGCCCCTCAATTTTGTCGCCTTCCTCAGAGCGGGCGGTCAGCATGATGATTGGAATACCGGTGGTGCGCTCGTCGGCCCGCAGCCGCCGGGCATACTGAATGCCACTGGAGCCCGGGAGCATCCAGTCGAGCAGCACTAGGTCTGGGAGTTCTGCGCGTATCATCAGATCGGCAGCCAGTGTGTCAGCTGCCCGCAAGACCTTATGCCCTGCAAAGCTTAGGTTTACGGCCACCAGTTCAGCGATCGCCGGCTCGTCTTCCACCACTAGAATCGTGCTTGCCATACGCCTAATTTATGCCATGAAGATGACAAGTCAATGACAAAAACGGGATTCCGCGCATTTCGTCACGATGATTCTGCGCCGGTGCCGCGCTCGATCGTGCTGCATCAGCAATCAGGGGTCTTGGAGTTGGTCTATGAGGACGGCAAGACTTATCGGCTGTCTGGTGAATTTCTGCGCGTCTATTCCCCCTCTGCCGAGGTGGTGGGCCACGGCCCGGGGCAGGAGGTGCTTCAGGTGGGAAAGCGCGGGGTGACGATCACTCGCCTTTCGCCGGTGGGCCAGTATGCGGTGCAGCCCCACTTCTCCGACGGTCATGACACAGGCCTGTATTCATGGTCCTATCTTTATTGGCTTGGAGAGCACGCCACTGCGCTCTGGCAAGACTATCTAGACCGGCTCGCCGCCGCCGGCGCAACCCGTGAAAGGCAGGACACTCCGTGAGTCAGACCCATTTTGGATTTCAGCAGGTCCCCGAGCAAGAGAAGGTCCGGCATGTGCGTCGCGTTTTTGATTCGGTTGCACGCCGCTATGACCTTATGAATGACGTCATGTCGCTGGGGCTTCATCGGGTCTGGAAGGCTATTGCGATTGCCCAGGCCCAGATCCGACCGGGCCAGGCGGTATTAGATGTCGCCAGCGGTACCGGAGACCTGGCTCTGGCCTTTGCCCAGCGGGTGGGACCGGCTGGGTCGGTCATCATGACCGATATCAATGCCCAGATGCTTGCCCGTGGCCGTGATCGGCTCATTGATGCGGGTTATCCGGTGCCTGCGATGGTCTGCGATGCGGAGCATCTTCCCTTTGAGGACCGGTCGTTTGATCGGGTAATGGTGGCCTTCGGGCTGCGTAATATGACCCACAAAGACCAGGCCTTGTCCGAGATGTATCGTGTGCTCAAGCCCCAGGGAAAGCTCCTGGTGCTGGAGTTCTCCGAAGTCGTCCCCCCACTACGTCGCCTCTACGATCATTACTCGTTTAAGGTGCTTCCTTGGCTCGGCCAGAGGATCGCCAATGATGCGGAGAGCTATGCCTACCTGGCAGAGTCGATTCGCATGCATCCAGGGCCGGAAGCCCTTAAGGAGATGATGCACTCTGCCGGTTTTGGCGTGGTAAGGTTTCAGCGCTTAACGGGTGGGGTGGTGGCACTCCACCAGGGTATCCGGCTTACTTAGGCGGTCACAAAGGAGGCATCGATGGCAGGGTTCGGCAGTCTTACAAAGGTTTCTCGATCAGGCGTTCGCATCAGCGCGGCTTTCCTCTCGGCTATTTTTATGGTCGTCTCCGTCGGCCTGTCTGAGGCCCAGGCCAAGCGCATGGGTGGCGGCGGATCCATCGGCAAATCCGTTAGCCCCATGCAGCGGCAGGCCACACCGCCCTCTAATTCCCCTCAGCGGCAGACACCCCCCACCCAGCAGGCGGCCCCAACTCAGCAGCCCGCTGGGGCATCGGCTGCCGCTCCGGCAGCAGCATCTCAGGCTGCCTCCGGCGCAAGCCGCTGGATGGCTCCTCTGGCAGGGCTTGCTGCAGGCCTGGGCCTAGCGGCTCTGGCATCGCACCTCGGTCTGGGCGAAGAACTGATGGGCATGCTGATGATCGTTTTGCTGGTCGCCGTCGGGTTTTTTATTCTGCGAATGGTGCTTGCACGCGGCCGCGGTGCCGCATCCTCGGGCGCCTATGCGCCAGCGATGGCGCGCAGCGGCCTGGGTGCTTCAGGCCTTGGTAGCGGGGGGGCGGGCCCGTCAGGTGGCTGGAATGAGTCAGCGGTACGCCATGGATCGGCAACAGGATCGGCGACGCCAGATTTTGCCCCTGCAGACCAGCCTATATCTTCTGGCGCGGTCGACAATGGCGGCATGGCCCAGGCGGAGATCGACCAGTTCCTCCAGGTTGCGCGTGCCCAGTTTATGAGCCTTCAAAAGCTCTGGGATGCGGGCGACTTGCGCGCCATAGAAGGATTCTGTACCCCGGTAATGGCCCAAGAGCTTGCGAGCCAACTTGCTGCTCGTGGTCATGCCGTGAACTATACCTCTGTGGTCCAGCTTGAGGTTGAATGGATGGGTCTACAAGACGGCGTCAATGAGGATGGTCATCCAGTAGAGGAGGCCTATGTGGGCTTTAAGGGGCTGGTGCGTGAGACGGCCGATGGAACTGCCGACGCCTTCCATGAGGTCTGGGTACTCCAGAAGCGCAAAGATGGGCGGGATGGCTGGTTGCTTGCGGGTATTTCGCAACACGCCTAGCATCTAGAACGCCGTTATGTCGCTGCTTGACCCCCTCGTTGCGTATGGAAGCCAGGGGGCCCTTGCGGCGATCAATTTTTCTATCGAGCGCGATGACGACCTACACGAGGCGATGCGCGGCTTGGCGGGCAAAACCATTGGGTTTCGTCTAGACATCCCGGGCGCACTGGACGGGCTTGCGTTTTATGGAAGTTTTGCCAGAGATGGACTGCTTGAGGGGGTTCGTGCCGAGCCCGGTCCGCGGTTAAGGCCCTCATCAGAGTCGGAGTCGCGGTCTGATGATGCCGCTGACCAGTCTCCCAAGTCCCCCAACATCCCCACCGATGTCACGCTCGGCTTGTCTCCCGCCTTCTTCTCCACGATCGCTGGGCAGGCTACGGCAGGTCTCTGGCCTCGGTCGACGTCGAGCGCATCAGACGAGGGCCAAACCGCTCCTCGCAGTGGAGGTTCGACGCGTCCGACTGGCCCCGCGGCTCTTCAGGGCGTGCGTATTGAGGGAGATGCGGCCATTGCTCAGCGGTTGATGCCCTTGCTTGAGGTAATGCGGGCCCGGCTTTCCCCGTTTCAGCTCGCCCTTGCACGATTCCCTCTGGTGGGGCTTGCCCAACGTGCAGCCCACTATGCCGTCTATGACGCGGGCATTCTTGTGCGTCGGGAAGAACTCGTGGCCCATACCCAGGCGGTACGCGCCCTCCGAGAGCGCCTCGATCGCCTCGAGAAACGCGCAAAACTAATTCATTAGGCTTTCTGCGTATCAGCGCCCGGCGAAGGCGGCTTCAATCGCCTCCTTCGAGACCGCTCCCTGAAGCCGTTTTCCATTGGCCACAAAAGACATGGGCGTGGCCTGCACATTGAGGGCTTTGCCAAGGGCAAGAATCTTGTCTTTGGGGAAGTCGCAGGAGGAGGCTGCGGCAGGGGGTTCCTTTCCAGAGAGCATCCAGTCATCCCATGCCGCCTGCCTGTCTTTCGCGCACCAGGCATTTTTTGAGACGGTCGCAGACTCAGGCCGCAGGATGGGGTAGAAAAAGGTGTAAATCGTGACATTCTCAAGCGTCATGAGCGTGCCACGAAACCGCCGACAGAATGAGCAATAGGGGTCTTCAAAGACTGCGATCTGACGGCTGCCATTGCCGGTTACGGTTTTAAGGGCGAGCTCTACCGGCAGCTTTGCAAAGTCAATCGCGTTAATCTCATCAAGCCGAAGTGCGGTGAGATTCTTCCCAGACCGCAGGTCAATCATCTGACCCTCAACGATTGCATGGCTCCCTTTCTCGTCGACGTAGATCAGGTCGGCTCCGAGTCGCACCTCATAGACGCCGGGCATGGTTGTGCGCCGTACGCTGTCGACCTTAAAGCGCCCCTGCAGCCATGACTCTACTGATTTCGTGATCGCCTGCTGAGCGGCCACAGGAGGCGCCGAGGCGTCAGAAGAACGCTGGGCCTGGCCCTCCTCGGGAGCGATGGCAAGGAGACCCCCAAAAATAGCGGCCAGAAGGCCTGCCCGCAGGCGCTCAATGCGCTTAATGCGCCCCGTGCCCATGGTGTACACCGACAGATAGGATAGGAAAGAACGGGTCGCGAGGATGCGCTCGACCAGAGTGGTTGGATGCAGGCCGATCATGGCAGTGCGGCTCCTTGAAAAGATCATTTAGGCGGTCGGGCCCAGCGCCTGGGCGATGAGCCATCGGCGAAGCGTTGGAAATGCAGATAGGCAGTGTATGCCAAGCCGGCGCGCCGTCTGTATGCCAGGCATCTCAAGCCGCATGGCCCGCCACAGACCATCGAGGCCCCACTGTACGCGGCGCACCGCCCCGGCCCGTTGGCGGGCAATCTTTTGCAGCTGACGCGGAATGGCGTGAGATGCGCAGTTCGCCAGCCCGGCCTCTAGCGCCCGGAGATCCTGCATTCCCAGGTTGAGCCCATAGCCAGCCAAGGGGTGCACCGTGTGGGCCGCATCGCCGACCAGCAGCATTCGCCCCAGGGCCGGGCGTTCCACAAGGGTCATCACCAGTGGGCTTGTGACTGGCCGATTCAGGGCCGAGAGCATGCCCCAGCGCGCATGACTGTCGCCGGTTACCCGATGGGCGATCTCCTGCGGGCTCATGCGTACCCACGCACGTGCCTCCTCGGTGGGAAGCGAGTAGACCATGGAGAGCTGACGGTCATGGGCCAGCGGCAATAGGGCAAGAATTCGGTCCTCGCCAAACCACTGGCAGGCGACCCCGTCGTGGGGCACGGTCGACTCAAAGGCCATGACCAGCGCCGTCTGCCCGTAATCGCGCCTGCCAGACAGAATGCCGGCGTATCGACGCATGGGAGAGTCGGCTCCGTCGGCCGCAACAATCAGGTCAAACGTGTCTGAGGAAGAAAGCTCGGCCAGAAAGGCTTCTCCCCCCACTCGGACACGGTCTGGAAAACGCAGATCACGGCGAATGCTCGATACGCGCTGAACTGCAGATTCGCAGGCTGCGAGCAGGTCCGCGTGTCCCACAATCTGGGCGAGGCAGTCGATGGACAAATCCGCAGCCTGGAGTCGCGCCACGCCCGTTTCGGCGCCACGGGGATAGATCTCCATGGTGGTCACTCTCCGGGACCTTTCGGCGAGACCTTCCCAGACCCCGAGCGACGTTAACAGTGCTACGGCATCGGGCGTGAGCGCATAGGCCCGGGCCTGGGCGCCGTCTTCACGCTTCGGTGGCTCCTCCGGCGCAAACCAACGCACTGCATAGCCATGTCCGGCAAGGACTAGGCAGCTTGTAGCACCCATAATGCCCCCGCCCACTACGGCGGCCCGCAGACGGTCTGTCATTTCTGGTCAGACGGCAGGAAGCCCGCGGTGACCGATATCGCGACGGTACTGGCAGCCCGAGAAACGCACAGCCTGTGCGAGGCGGTAGGCCTGCTGCTGCGCCTCCTTGAGGCTACCACCCAGGGCAGTCGCACAGAAGACACGACCGCCTGCTGTCAGCAGCACCCCGTCTTCCGACAGACGCGTTCCTGCGTGAAAGAGATGGGCGTCAGCGGTATTTTCAGGCGGTGTTTCGATTGGATCTCCCAGACGCGGCGCATCGGGGTAGCCGTCTACGGCAAGTACGACCCCGAGGGCCGGTCTCCGGTCCCAGAAGGTATCGGCAAGCGACTCGGCCTCCGCGAGCCGCCCCGTGAGCGCGTACTCCAGCAGTACCGTAAAGTCGCCGCGCATCCGCATCATGATTGGCTGGGTCTCCGGATCCCCAAGTCTGCAGTTAAATTCCACCACCCTCGGGGAACCATCCGGGGCAATCATGAGCCCTGCGTAAAGAAAGCCGGTATAGGGATGCCCTTCGGCCGCCATTCCTTTGAGGGTGGGCCGAATCACCTCGCGCATAACCCGCGAAAAGACCTCGGGTGTAACCACGGGAGCGGGGGAATAGGCACCCATCCCACCGGTGTTGGGGCCATCATCATTATCTTTGAGCCTTTTGTGGTCTTGGCTAGTGGCCAGGGCAAAGGCGTCTTTTCCATCACAGACAACGATGAAACTCGCCTCTTCTCCGGCCAGAAAATCTTCAATCACGACACGCGCACCGGCAGCACCGAGCCGATTTCCGGAGAGCATGTCGCGGATCGCAGCCTGCGCCTCTCTAAGCGTCGGGGCAACGACAACGCCCTTGCCTGCGGCGAGCCCATCGGCCTTGACAACGATAGGCAGATTCGGGAAACGGGCCGATTGCCCAGCTGCATAGGCGCAGGCCGCCTCTGCGTCCTCGAAGGTCTGAAACCCCGCAGTGGGAATGCTATGCCGGGCCATGAATTGCTTGGCAAAGTCTTTGGAAGACTCAAGCTGAGCGGCCGCCTGCGTGGGTCCGAAGATGCGCAGTCCGCGGGCCCGAAAATAGTCAACCAGCCCGGCAGCCAGGGGGCCCTCGGGCCCGACCACCGTAAACGCTACCCGCTCCTGGGCCGCAAAGTCTGCCAGTGCCCCTGGGTCCTTGCGCGCATCGATATCGACGTTGACGAGCCCGTCTTCCCGTGCGGTACCTGCGTTGCCCGGGGCGACAAAGACGGTCTGCACCCTTGGCGACTGGGCAAGCCGCCAGGCCAGTGCATGCTCTCGCCCACCACTGCCGACCACCAAGACCTTCATAGGATCACCGCGTTGGTGTAGACCTCCTGCACATCGTCAAGCCCCTCAATCGCATCGAGCAGCTTCTGCATCCGCGCCCCGTCTTCGCCCTGGAGTTCAGTCTGGGTGGTTGGCCGCATCGTGACTTCGGCAAGATCGGGCTTGAGCCCTGCGGCCTCGAGGGCCATTCGCACCTTGCTCAAGTCATTGGGGCCTGTCAGCACCTCAATAGCGCCGTCCTCATCGGTCAGAATATCTTCGGCGCCGGCCTCTAGTGCGATCTCCATGACCTGGTCTTCTGAGGTGCCCGGCGCAAAGACGAGCTGCCCACAATGCGTAAAGAGAAAGGCTACCGAGCCATCGGTGCCGAGATTACCGCCGTATTTCGAAAACGCATGGCGCACTTCTGCTACCGTGCGGGTGCGGTTATCGGTCAGGCAGTCGACCATCACCGCCGCACCGCCAATGCCGTAGCCCTCATAGCGAATCTCTTCGTAATCCACACCCTCAAGCTGGCCGGAGCCGCGCTTGATTGCCTCCTGCACCTTGTCCTTCGACATGTTTGCATCACTGGCCTTGTCCATCGCCAGTCGCAGTCGAGGATTTGTCGTAGGGTCTGCCCCGCCGAGTTTTGCAGCGACAGTGACCTCTTTAATAATTCGGGTGAAGATGCGCCCGCGTTTCTCGTCTTGTCGGCCTTTTCGATGTTGAATATTGGCCCATTTGGAATGTCCCGCCATGATGCACAAACGCCTGTTCTAGAGGAGTGAAGAAACCGTGATAACGAATCGTCTAAGTGTACCGGTCAGCGCGGGCCCTGGCATGGACATTCCATGCTGAGCCAGACAACCCCACGGGGCTTAGCCAGTACTGCTCAGCTTCTTCAGCCTGAGGCCTTCTCGGCGCTCCGTGCGGCTCATGTCGCGGTGATTGGTCTCGGCGGGGTTGGCTCGTGGGCGGCTGAGGCACTGGGCCGCAGCGGGGTGGGCCGCCTTACGCTTGTGGACTTTGACCATGTTGCCGAGTCCAACCTGAATCGGCAGGTACAGGCAACCACTCGGAATCTCGGGCAGGCGAAGACCGAGGCGCTTAGAGACCGGCTGGCGATTGTCGCCCCGCATACCGAGGTCCAGGGGTTCGATGCATTTCTCACCCCCGAGAACGCTGCGGAGATTCGATCATGTGGTGCGCACTTCTTTATTGATGCCTGTGATGATGTGGCGGCAAAGACCGCCCTCGTGCTGCAGTTCTCCAATAAGCAGCGGCCGCGAGCGTTGGTCGTCTGTGGGGCCGCAGGGGGAAAGCGTGATCCCACCCGTGTGGCCTATGGCGACCTCGCAGAGACGAGCCATGACCCTCTCTTGGCCAAGCTTCGGTATGGGCTTCGGCGTGGCTACGGATTTCCGCGGGAGGGCCGTCTCCTGGTGCCCGTGGTCTACAGCGCGGAGTCTGTCCAGCGGCCGATCGGCGGCGCAGCCGCAGGCCGCCCGGGCAGCGCGCTGGCCTGCGCTGGCTATGGATCTATTGTCACGGTGACAGCCGCCATGGGCATGGCCGCCGCCGCACGGGCCCTCCACTGGATTACCCGTTCTTCATGAGGCACGTGCCCCCACCTACCCATCCACTGCCCTGGCTGCAGGGCTTTGACCCGCGCCTCGTTCGCCTGCTCGTCGAGGCCCCATTTGGGCATTTCCTCGCAAGTATCAACGACTATGCGGCCCGCCAAGGCCAGTGTACGGGCCTTGGCCATGCCACCCGATTTGTGGCCCAGGCCTGCGTGGTTGCGGCCGCAGACTATGAGTCTCAGATTGCCTATACCGGTGAGATTCCAACGCGCGACAACCTCCACGATCGATACAACGCCCTTGTCTGGCTGACCTTTCCAAAGACCAAGGCAGCACTCAACCGGTACCAGGTGGCGGAAATTCGCAAAGAGGGCGGGCATGGTCCTCGGGGGTATACGCGCGATGCGCTTACCGTCTGGGATGAAAACCTTGCGGTGCTGGTCGTACCTGTGGGCGCAGGCCAAGAGGTGCGCCGGTGGTTTGCAGACCACGACTGGGAAAAAATCTTTCTTGCGCACCGGGCACGCTGGGGCAGCCTCTGGAAGGTCTATCCCTTTGGTCATGCCCTTTTAGAAAAACTCGCAGCACCCTTTAAGGCTATTACTGCCCATCTCTGTGTTCTTGAAGAGTCGGTCGATGCCTGCCACCGCGAACCCGCGGCGATTGACGCAGTCCTTGCTCGATGCCTGGCCGAAGGCATAGCCGGCCCGACCGGGCTTACGACCTCGGTGTTTTACCATCTACCCGTGATGGGCATACCTGGCTGGCATTGCGGCAATGCCGACCCCGTCTTTTATGACGATGCCACAGTGTTTCGGCCCTCTCGCCGCACGGCCTGAGTAAGGCCGATAGGTCGTGGGCCAAGGGACAGGGACTCCTTGGCAGACCCGCAGTCTAGAACGGCGGGAGCTTGAAGGTGGCCTGAATCATAATCGCCGAGTTACCCAGCAGATTGAACTGAACGTTCATGGTCTCGGTGATCGGTCGGCCTACCGCCACGATGAGTCCCGGTGAAAAACCGTTGGTGTTCAGTGGAACCTTGTCTTCGTAGGGGTCTCGGTAGCCATACAGAAGTCCCGCCGCCCATTTGACATACCACTTCGGCGCCTGTCGGATCAACCCCGAGTAGACGCGGCCCCAGGGATAGATAAAGGTCGATGGCTGGCCAAACGAGTTGGAGAAAAAAGCAATACCGGCGACCTCTTTGCGGTTGCGGAGTCGCTCGATGCCTACCAGCCAGACATCCCGGTGTTCGGGGCTATGGCTAAAGTGGTACGAATAGGGGCTTGCTGTTAAAAAGTATTCGTCTGCCGCCTGCAGCTTGGGGATCGGTGCCACCTCTGGCTCGGCAGAGGCCTGGGCCTGCAGAGAAAAAAGGCCAAATGCTATCCCGGTAATAATTGCACGGACTACCTTAAAAGCCGCCGCGGAGACCTGCGTACTCGGCCCTTCTTG
>JBJOHS010000016.1:0-4584 GCA_046047535.1 Pseudomonadota bacterium | reverse complement strand
AGACGGAGGTAATGGCCTCGGCCCGCGGGCGGCTCCATTGGCTTGCCACGAGCAGATCGATGGCCTTTTCTTCCACCTGTCCTGGGCTTAGCGGATTCTCGGGGTCTCCAAGCAGGTGAATAACTTCGGTGGCTAATGTTCTCTGGTCTTTGGTGAGAATACGCAGTCGCGCACCAAAACTCTGTGGATAGGCGGCTTCTTGTTCCGCACCCACATGGACCGACACGCGGGCCCGTAGGTCGCGGCAGGCCTGGTCATTCAGGTTGGTGGGCTCTGTGGCTGGCAGGCCAAAGCTTCCGTGGACCAGAGACCAGGCAACAGCGTGTTGGAGGCTGAACCGCGCCTCATGCGATGTCTTTGGATGCGGCTGGTCCGCAAAGGCCAGCGCCACGGCGTAGGTGTCCAGTGCGATCTCTGCAATATTCTGCGCAGTGCAGCCGGCGGTATGGAGCTGCAAGGCGCATGCAATGGCAGGGTGCACGTGCCGACAGGCAGACCAGGGTTTAAAACTTACCTCGTGGAGGCGCCATGGGGCCTGGTCTTCAACCTCTAATAGAGACTGCGCACGTATCTCTTCGCAGTTGCCGCCGGTTGCCCTTAACCATCCCAGCGGGCCCTCCAGAATGCGCAGCGGAGCCGTCATTCCCGCAGCCGCGAGGTCGGCTGCCAGAAGCCCCGCCTGTGCGCTATGTCCTGTAGCAAGCTGCTTTGCCAGGCCAGGCTCTAATCGACACTGCCATACCCCCGAGGACTGCATACCGGCCAACCCAAGGGCATGCTGCATCTGCAGATCGTTTGCGCCAAGGAGATGTGAAGTCGCCATGGCACTGCCAAAGACCCCCGCGGTTGCCGTGCTGTACCAGTGGGCATAGTGGGTCTTGTCGGCAAGCAGGCCCAGAAGAATTGCTGTCTCATAGCCAATGACGATGGCATCGAGGAGTGCCGAGGCTGCTGCGCCCTGTCGCTGCGCCATGGCCAGTGCAGCGGGAGTCACGACATCTCCCGGGTGCACCACCGCTTCCCTATGGACGTCATCCATCTCGTGACAAGATCCAAGGCTGCCGTTCCAAAAGGCAGCCTCAGGGGCCTGCAGACTCTTCTTGCCGCCACAAGTCCAACTGGTTCCCGACGCTTGTCTGTCTCCCCACGCTCTAAGCACCGCGCCGATGTCGCTGGTGCTGCCAAGGTGGGCGCATCCCAGCCAGTCCATTAGGTGTAGAGCGGCACGAATCCGGTCGTCTGAAGAGATCGGTCGACGAAGCGACCGGACCAGCCATGCACTCCAGGGATCGGAGGCACGGGGGTCCATTACTTACCTCGAAACTGCGGTGGTCTCTTCTCGTTAAAGGCCAGAACACCTTCTCTGCGGTCTTCTGTATCGACGAGCTGGTTGTAGGCCTCAATCTCAAACCGATAGGCGGTACGTAACTCCATCTGCCCGCCAAACCGGATTGCTTTCTTCACTTGTCGAACAGACAGCGGGGCATTCTGGGCAATGGCCTGCGCCGTCTTCAGTGCTGCATCGTGAAGATCCTGGGGCGCCACCACAAGGTTTACGAGGCCCCAATCGAGTGCCTCCTCGGCGGTGAAGGTACGCCCCGTCATGATCAACTCTTTGGCCCGCCGCTCTCCAATCGTTCTCGGGAGATTCTGCGTACCTCCCATGCCAGGCATGATGCCTAAGGTAACTTCCGGCAAGGCAAATCGGGCCTGATTGCTTACATATACAAAGTCACAACAGAGGGCGAGTTCGAGCCCGCCACCATAGGCATGCCCATTTACCGCGCCGATCAGCGGGAGGGGCAGGTCTACCAGTGCCCATGCGACCCGTTCGAATATTTCGTGCTGGTGGGTCCACTGGGCACGCGACATGCCGTTGCGCTCCTTGAGGTCTCCGCCAGCGCAGAAGATCTTGGGGCCCGCGCCAGTCAGCACGATGCAACGAATATCCTGGGCGTCTTCGGTAAGCTGGGTTGCAAGTGCAAGCAGCTCTTGGCCCATGCGGGTGTTGATTGCGTTGCCGACCTCGGGCCGATTAAGGGTGACCTGCAGCACATGACTGCCATGTGACTGTAGCGCTAAGGTCTCCCAGGATTGCGTTAAGGGCATAGCCGTCTCTTTCTTAGTAGGACTTGGGCATGCCCAGCACGTGCTCGCCCACATAAGAAAGAATCAGATTTGTTGAGATCGGCGCAACCTGGTAGAGCCGCGTCTCCCGAAACTTTCGCTCAATGTCGTATTCGGATGCGAAGCCAAAGCCCCCATGGGTCTGCAGGCAGACATTTGCAGCCTCCCAGGAGGCATCTGCCGCAAGCAGTTTTGACATGTTTGCCTGCGCCCCACAGGGCTGCTGGCGGTCGAAGAGACGTGCCGCCTCGTACCGCATCAGGCTCGCCGCCTCTACGTTGACAAAGGCGCGCGCAATTGGAAACTGAATGCCCTGATTCTTCGAAATCGGACGATCAAAGACCACCCGCTGGTTTGCATACTCTTTTGCCTTCTCAATAAACCAATACCCGTCACCAATACATTCCGCGGCAATCAGAATTCTCTCGGCATTGAGCCCGTCTAGGATGTACTTCAGTCCTTTTCCTTCCTCGCCGATACGGTTCTCAACCGGAATCTCCAGGTTGTCAATGAAGATCTCGTTGGTCTCGTGGTTGACCATGTTCCGAATGGGGCGCACGGTAATCGAGCGGCCCACGGCCTCCCGAAGATCGACCAGAAAGACCGATAGCCCCTCGGATTTCTTTTTCACCTCAGCCAAGGGCGTGGTGCGGGCGAGCAGCAACATGTAGTCCGAATGTTGCAGACGCGACGTCCAGACTTTTTGCCCATTGACCACATAGCGATCGCCCTTTCGCTCCGCAACGGTTCTCAGTTGCGTGGTGTCGGTTCCGGTGGTGGGCTCTGTGACAGCCATTGACTGCATACGCAACTCGCCACTGGCAATACGGGGGAGCAGACTCTCCTTCTGGGCCTGCGAGCCGTGCCGCACTAGGCAGCCCATCACATACATCTGCCCGTGGCATGCGCCCGAATTACCGCCTGCGCGATTAATTTCCTCCATGATCACACTGGCTTCTACGAGGCTTAGGTTCGAGCCACCGTACTCTTCTGGAATGAGGGCAGAGAGCCATCCTGCGGCAGTCAGCGCATCGACAAACTTTTCGGGAAATGCCCGTGCCTCGTCGATCTCTTGCCAGTACCGAGAATCAAACTGGGAGACCACCTGGCGAACGCCCTCGCGCAGTAGCGCAAAATTATCTTCTGTATCCATTATTTTCTGTTTAGTTAGGGGCGTAACACTGACCGCCGTCGACATTTAAAACGGTACCGCTGAGATAGCCGCATTGGGGAGAACAACAATAGGCCGTGAGCCCCGCGATTTCATCGGGCTCTGCCAGGCGCCCAAAGGGCAGCTTTTGAATCAACTCTTCCCAGCGGTTGGCATCCCCGAGTTTGCTTGCGGCCTGCTGCTTTAAGACGCCCGTGATGCGATCGCTTCGGGTAGGCGAGGGGTTAATACCAAAGACCCGTACCCCTTTGCGCACGCTGCCTGCCCCGATGCCCTGGGTGAGCGCTATTAACGCTGCGTTGGCGACCGAACCACAGATATATTCATAGCGGGGCGCAACGCCCGCCATTCCGATAATGTTGCAGATAACACCATGACCGCGCGCTTCCATGGCGGCGAGATAGCGTCGGGTAAGGTTGATGTAGCCAAACAACTTCAGCTCCCAGGCAGACCGCCAGGCCTCTTCGGAGATGTCATGAATACTGCCGCCGGGGATAGCGCCGGCGTTATTAATCAGAATATCGGCCTGAGGAAACAGGTCAAAGAGTGCCCGGTCAGAGCCCGTTGTGGACAGATCGATCTCTGCGATCTCAGGCGCGGGTAGTGCCTCGGCCGCAAAGTTCGCAAGCGCATGCGTGAGATTCTCTGGGTGACGTGACACCAACACTGGTCTGGCACCCTCGCGGGCAAACTGCAGCGCGATAGCCAGCCCAATTCCCTTGGAGCCGCCCGTAACCACTACCTGTTTATCGGCGATTCGAAGATTCATGGGTGCCTCACTATGCGGAGAGCGCAGGTGGGGGAACCTGGGCCGTGAACCAGTCGGCAATCTGCCCGCCTGTGACAAAACAGACATTGGAGGACTGCATCAACAGATCCAGCATT
This sequence comes from Pseudomonadota bacterium, assembly GCA_046047535.1. Lineage (GTDB taxonomy): Bacteria > Pseudomonadota > Gammaproteobacteria > Burkholderiales > Burkholderiaceae_A > Hahnella. Next base: position 401 of record JBJOHS010000016.1, on the reverse strand, counting down.
TTCTGGAAGCTTCCAAACCGATGGGGTACCCCAATAAGGTGGGGGTGCAGCCCAATACCAAGAACGCGGGGGCGACGCTTTGCCTCCTCCTTGAAGAGCGCGAGGGTCCGCACGAGCCGTTCATACATCTCGTCACTGGAGTGCCGCTCAATCGCGTAGACGATGGAGTCGTTAATTTCTAGGTTATACGGCAGTGCGATGAGCGGCCCGGCCTTTGTCTGCATCCAGTGGGGTACGTCGTCGACAACCCAGTCAAAGACATACTCAAGGCCTTGCTTCTTTAAGAGGTCGGGGGTGTCATAGGTCTCCCGTAGGCCAGGGCTGAGCCATCCCCGCGGGCGCTGACCGGTAAAGTGCGTGATCATCTCAAGGCTCTTGGCAATCAACGCTTCTTCTGACTC
>JBJOHS010000015.1:0-16757 GCA_046047535.1 Pseudomonadota bacterium | reverse complement strand
AAGATTTTGAAGCCTGGTCTTCTGGGCGCACCGGCTATCCCCTGATTGATGCCGCCATGCGTCAACTCAACGAGACCGGCTACATGCACAACCGTCTTCGCATGGTGGTCGCGAGCTTTCTTACGAAAGACCTTGAAATTCATTGGGCCGAAGGAGAACGATATTTCGCCCGCCAACTCAACGACTTTGACCTTTCGGCCAACAATGGAGGGTGGCAATGGGCCGCCTCTACCGGGTGCGATGCCCAGCCCTACTTCCGCATCTTTAACCCCATAAGCCAGAGTGAAAAGTTCGACCCAAAGGGAGACTTTATCGTCCGCTATCTGCCAGAGCTCAGCCGCCTACCGGCCCGATACCGCCATGCACCGTGGATGGCACCGCCTCTGGTGCTTGAAGAGGCGGGGGTACGGATCGGGGAGACCTATCCCGCGCCGATCGTCGACCATGACGCGGCACGGAGACGTACCTTAGAGCGATTTGCGGTGGTGAAGACAGCCGCCCTCGAGCGCCCGTGAACCGCTAGATCTCCACCATCTCGAAATCGGACTTCTGGGCGCCACACTCAGGGCAGGTAAAGGTAATGGGGACGTCTTCCCAGGCGGTTCCTGGCGCAATGCCTTCTTCAGGAAGGCCTGCCGCCTCGTCGTAGATCCATCCGCAGATCAAGCACATATAAGTCTTCATCAGTCTGGGGCCCTAAAATGCTGTCAAAACCCACATTCTAAACTTTCAGGGAGACCGACCACCATGACCCAGCCTTCTATTGCGGCCAGCGAGGCCCTCTTTGCCCAGGCCCAGAAGACCATCCCGGGGGGCGTGAACTCTCCAGTGCGAGCCTTTCGATCGGTGGGTGGCACCCCCCGTTTCTTCACCAAGGCGCAGGGGCCGTACCTCTGGGATGCCGACGGTAATCGCTACGTGGACACCATCTGCTCCTGGGGACCCGCCATCGTGGGCCATGCGCATCCTGAGGTGATTGACGCTGTTCAGCAGGCCGCAGAGGGTGGGCTCTCGTTTGGGGCCCCGACGCGTGGGGAGGTCGAACTCGCCGAGTGGGTACGCGACCATCTGCCTTCCATGGAGATGATGCGGCTCACCTCAAGCGGCACCGAGGCCACCATGTCGGCTATTCGCGTAGCGCGGGGGTATACGGGTCGCAACAAGATCGTGAAGTTTGAGGGCTGTTATCACGGCCATGTGGATAGCCTTCTGGTAAAAGCCGGGTCTGGGCTTCTCACCTTTGGTAATCCGACCTCTGCCGGCGTGCCAGAGTCATTTGCCGCAGAAACGCTGGTGCTCAATTACAACGACATTGCGGGGGTGAAGGCCTGCTTTGCGGCCCATGGCAAAGACATCGCCGCGGTGATTGTTGAGCCCATCGCAGGCAATATGAATCTGGTGCGGCCTGTCCCAGGCTTTCTCGAGACTCTGCGGGCCGAGTGCACCCAGGCGGGGGCGGTGCTGATCTTTGATGAGGTGATGACGGGTTTTCGGGTGGGTGCCCAAGGCGTACAGGGTCTTACGGGGATTCAGCCGGATATGACTACGCTCGGAAAGGTGATCGGAGGTGGAATGCCTCTGGGCGCCTTTGGCGGAAGAAAAGACATTATGCAGATGGTTGCGCCCTTGGGCCCGGTTTATCAGGCGGGTACGCTTTCGGGCAACCCCGTGGCAGTCGCAGCCGGGCTTGCAACGCTACGGATCGTCTCACAGCCGAAGTTCTTTGAGACCCTCACCCAGATCACGACGGACTGCATGCAGGGTCTTGTACGCGCAGCGCGGGCGGCTGGCATTGAGAACTTCTCTGCCGACAGCGTGGGGGGCATGTTTGGTATCTACTTCAGTACGCGTCTGCCTGAGACCCTCGATGATGTAACCGCCAGCGACCGCGACATGTTTAACCGGTTTTTCCACGCGATGCTCGAGCGCGGGGTCTACCTGGCACCCTCAGCATATGAGGCGGGATTTCTCTCGATTCAGCATCAGGGTGAACCGCTGGAGATTCTCCAGGAGGCGGCAGAAGCCTCGTTTAAAAGGATTGGTACCCACTAGGCTAGAGAGCCGCTAGACCAACAGGCCACTAGGCTACGAGACCAAGAGACCATAAGAACATAAGGCGGGTAGGCCCGGCAGCAAGCGTTATGGCAGGTCGTTTTGCCCCCTCTCCCACCGGACCCCTACATCAGGGGTCGTTGGCCACTGCCCTGGCAAGTTATCTGGACGCCAAGGCCCACGCTATGCCCTGGTGGGTCCGCATGGAAGACCTGGACCCCCCGCGCGAGGTGCCAGGGGCTGCAGACCAGATTCTTAGCCAGCTTATCGCCCATGGTCTGGTTTGGGACCCCTGGCCAGCCGAACACGGGGGGCGGACCAACGGCGTGCTCTACCAGAGTGATCGGGCGAAAAAGGCATCGGCATATACAGATGCCCTTGGTCGTCTGGTCGGTCAACGAATGGCCTTTCGGTGCCGCTGCAGCCGCAGTCGGCTCGCTGCCTATCGGGCGGACTCTGCCTTAACGCCCAATGCCCCCAATGGAGACGATACAGAGCCCCTCTACCCAGGCTACTGTCGACCGCCTGCACCGGCCGTTCCAGAGAGCGAGCGTCATGCCTGGCGGTTCTGTAGCCCGCAGGCTGTTGAGGCGGTAACGGGCCATAGGGTCACAGACGACGCGATGCAGGCAGAGATAGCGGCAGAGCCAGGGGCAGAGGACAATTTCGTGATCCGTCGGGCAGATGGACTCTGGGCCTACCACCTGGCCGTCGTTGTCGATGACGCCTTTCAGGGCGTAACCCGTATTGTTCGGGGGTCAGATCTCGGTTCAGCCCTTCCCCGACATCGACAGCTACAGATCGCGCTCGGCCTCGATGGCCCGCCGGTGGTCCATGTACCTGTGGTGGTCAATGCATCCGGCCAGAAGCTCTCCAAACAGACGCAGGCCCCCGCCCTCGGGTCAAGGCCCAAAGACGTCGCCCATCAGCGACAGGAAGCATGGGAGCATTTGCGCCTGCAGATGCCCGCTGACTGGGTAAGACGGGTCCGACCCCTGGCAGAAATATGGCTCGGGGTCCGTCTTACTTAGGCTTGCCACCGAGCAACACGGGCACGGTGCCGGCCTTGCGCAGGCCCGAGAAAAGCCCACCGACCCCACGCGGGGCGGCGATCTTTGCCGTTCCAGCGGCAGCGTCGGTAGTCGCTGTCGCGACCGCTGAGCCTGCAGGCGCTGGCGATGCAGGCTCCTGATAGGGCTGGGAGAATAAGGGGTCTGCGGGTGGTGCAGGCGGGCGACTCGCCACAGAGGACCGCCCCCCATAGACAGAACTCTGACGCCGATCGCTATCTCTTCGGTCGGAGGATGCGCGATCGCTCGACCGGCCGTAGGTAGCCCGACCGACCGAATCGGAGGCCGCAGTCTCGATGTCGAGCGATTCTCGCCCCAGCTTTTTCCCAACCAAAGACTCCACATCGGCCACCAGACGCTCATCGAGGCTTGTCATGAGAGAGATGGCCTGGCCAGAGGCCCCCGCACGTCCGGTACGCCCGATACGATGGACATAGTCTTCCGGAGAGTAGGGAATGTCGTAGTTGATAACGGCTGGTAGTTCGGCAATGTCAAGACCGCGTGCGGCTACATCGGTCGCCACCAGAACCTCGATCTGCCCCTGCTTAAAATTCTCTAGCGTTACAAGGCGCTCTCCCTGGCTCTTGTCACCATGAATCGCATCGGCCGCTATGCCCTCACGAATGAGTTCTCGGGCCAGGCGACTGGCACCAATCTTGGTGTTGGTAAAGACGATGACCTGCTTGAGACCCTGCTGCTTAATGATCTGGACAACCGCCTGCCGCTTGTACTCCGCCCGTTCAACCTTATAGACTTTCTGGGTGACATTTTCTGCGGTGGCGTTACGGCGGGCTACCTCTACGGTGACCGGGTTGTCTTTAAGAAATGTCTTGGCGAGCTTACGAATCTCAGGGGAAAAGGTCGCCGAAAAGAGCAGGCTCTGCCGCGAGGCAGGCAGCAGATTCACGATGCGCTGCAGGTCGGGCAGAAACCCCATATCGAGCATGCGGTCGGCCTCATCAAGCACAAGAAGCGAGACCTGGGAGAGGTTGAGTGTCTTTTGTTGGACATGGTCAAGGAGTCGTCCCGGTGTCGCGATCAGAATCTCAACGCCCGTGCGAAGGGCCGCAGTCTGCGGCGCCATATCCATACCCCCAAAAACAACCGCGCTACGTAACTGCGTATAGCGGGCGTACTGAGAGACATTCTGATAAATCTGGTCGGCTAACTCTCGGGTAGGCGCAAGCATCAGAGCCCTAACGGGGTGGCGGGCTGGAGAGGCGCTGGCGCTGGCCAGAGGAATGAGTCGATGCAGAATTGGCAGGGTAAAGGCGGCGGTCTTTCCGGTACCCGTCTGGGCTGCTCCCATAACATCCATTCCCGCCAGCACGTGGGGGATGGACTGCTCCTGAATGGGGGTTGGCGTGGTATAGCCCGCCTCGGCGATGGCCTGCAACAACGCGTCGTGCAGGCCCAATTCATTAAATTGCATTCGGGCATTATCCATGATTATGAATAGAGCGCTGCGGGCCGGTTTCCCGGCTATTTTCGTCTTGATCTGGAGCACGGGCTTTATCGTTGCCCGTTACGGCATGCCCTATGCCGAGCCGATGACCTTCCTCACATTGCGCTATCTCGGGGTCATTGCCCTCATGCTGCCTCTAGTCTGGTTGATGAAGGCCCCCTGGCCCGACCGCGGGCTCGCCTGGAAGATTGCCCTGGCAGGGGTCATGATGCAGGCTGGCTATCTCGGCGGAGTCTGGGCCGCAGTCAAAGACGGCATGACGGCGGGCCTCGCCGCCCTCATTGTTGGTCTGCAGCCCATCATGACCGCCTGCCTGGCTGGTCTCGTGAGAGAAAGACTCGAGCTTCGCCAGTGGCTAGGGCTCGCACTCGGACTGCTCGGTGTCGCCCTAGTTGTCTGGGCCAAAGTTGACCTGGTAGGCCTAACGCCGATGAGCATTGGCTTTGCGATTCTTGCTCTCATTAGCATCACGGTAGGCACGCTCTATCAAAAGCGAGCCTGTCCCGACTTCGACCTGCGCACGGGCAGCCTGATTCAGTTTGCCGCCTCCGCCGCAATCAGTCTGCCTTTTGTTTTTCTCTTTGAGACACGAGAAATCATCTGGCATCCCCATATGATCGGCGCCTTACTCTGGTCGGTGCTCGCCATATCGCTCGGGGCCATCTCGCTGCTCTTTGTACTAATTCGGGAGGGGGCCGCTACCCAGGTAACGGGCCTGCTCTACCTCACACCGCCCACGACCGCGGTCATGGCATGGATACTTATTGATGAACCCATTACCCGCCTTACCGTCGCGGGTTTGGCGGCTACCGCGGTAGGCGTCTGGCTCGTGATGCGCCCCACTGCGGTGGCGACTAGCCGCTGATAGACTGAACTGCAATAAAGGCGACCAGTATGGCAACGGCTGCCCAGCCCAGTCGTTCCACCCAACGCGATAGCCAGGCCTCCATCGCAGCGCCACCCCAACGCATCAACAGAGCTACCAGATAAAAACGCCCTCCCCGCCCCACAAGCGAGGCAAGCACAAAGGGCAGTAGTGGCATGCCTGAGACGCCCGCGGCCACGGTGAAGACTTTGTAGGGAATGGGGGAGAAACCTGCCACCAATACCGCCCAGAAGCCCCAGTCGACAAACCACTGCTGTGCCGTCTGAAAGGACAACCAATATCGACTCTCTGCCAGCCAGGGGGCGATCCAATCAAAAGCCAAAACCCCAAGAAAATAGCCAAAGAGTCCCCCAAGAACCGAGGTGACCGTGGTGATGGTGGCAAACCATAGGGCCCGGTCTGGCCGGGCAAGGCTCATCGGGGCAAGCATGACATCCGGTGGGATCGGAAAAAACGAAGACTCTGCAAAGCTCAGGGCGCCGAGAATCCAGGGCGCCCGCCGGTGGCGAGACCACTGCATGACACCGAGGTATAGGCGGGAAAAGAGAGAGGTCACCGGCAGGATCTTACAATCGAACGATGTCTACGCCTCCTGCTGCACCAGACGCGCCTTCTGCCGATGCCGAGAGGCAGGCCTTCCGTCGGGGTGTACGGGCCGCACTGGCGGCGCCTGCGGCAGTGCTTTTTGCCGGCATGATCGGATTCGGGGCGCTTAGCCAGAGCGTTGGGATGTCATTTCTGGGCAGCGTTGCCGCCAGTGCGTTGATCTATGCGCTGCCAGGCCAGATTGTCATGGCGGAAATGCTAGCGGTTGGAGCCACCGGCCTTCTCGTGAGCTTAGCAGCGGCACTGACTGCGGCACGGTTTCTTCCGATGACCCTAACCGTGATGCCGCAGATCCCACCACACCATCGCACAGGCATGACCTTTTTTATGGCCCATCTTCTCGCGATGACTTCCTGGGCCATCGCGGTGCGCGACTTCCCTCGTATCCCAGCCAATGACCGGCGGTCCTACTTCATGGGGTTTGGCCTAGTCTGCTGGGCAGTCTGTATCCCGGGTACCGCGCTTGGGTACCTCCTGGCAGGCCATGTGCCAGGGCCGCTTACTCTGGCCCTGGTCTTTCTTAACCCCCTCTTCTTTCTCCTGAATTTCACCGAGGTGCGGCCCTTAGGTTTTCGACTAGCGATTCTCTTTGGCGCTATTCTTGGGCCGATCACTTATCTGATGACGCCCGGTTACAGCCTGCTGGTCTCCGGTCTGGTCGGGGGGAGCCTGGCCTTTTGGCTCCAAGGATGGCTTAACAGGCAGAAGGAGAGCCACCGATGAGTGAACTGCTCGTCATTCTGGCTGCCGCACTCGGAACCTACAGCTGGCGATTTCTTGGGGTGGTCTTCTCGGGGCGGATCAAAACCGACTCCCAAGTCTTTCAGTGGATCTCCTGCGTAACCTATGCCATGGTTGCCGGATTGGTCTTTCGTATCGTTGCCCTGCCTGTCGGACTGCTCGCCCAGATACCGGTACTCGCCAGGCTCCTCTGTCTTTGCCTGGCGGTGGTGATAATGGTCTGGCCCTATCGGCCCTTTCGGGGCCTGGTGCCCGCCCTTCTGGTAGGGTCCATGCTTATGGTCGGCGCAGGAATCCTCTTTCTACCGACAGCATAGCCGTGCTGGCCTTTCTACGGGAAACACGACCATCACGAAAGCCTGTCTGTACACTTAGGCCTTCGGCGGGCAGCGGTTGTTCGCCCTCTGCCCTTACCGGCTTCGCCGCGCAATTTTTGGAGCGCTCCGTATGACCGAGGCCTTAGCCCCTTTCTTTGCCGCCCTGTTGCTCGCCTACCTGCTCGAACCCCTAGCGGGACGCTTTGAGTCGCTGGGGGTGGCCCGGTCTTTGGCGAGTCTGGCTGCCATCGTGGTGGGTCTGGTTCTGGTCGTCGGCCTTGCTGCGATCGCAGTCCCGATCATTAATCACGAGTTTGTGCTGCTGCGCGAACGTCTGCCGGATGCACTCAGTGCGGTCTATAGCCAGGTCTACCCGTGGCTCTTACAACTGGGGCTGCCGGTTGACGACAGCGCGGCTCTTCGTGCCCGACTCATCGAGGCCTTACGCGATCAGTCAGGGTCGGTATCCACCACCCTCTGGTCGACGCTGCAGTCGGGTCTTGGTCTGCTCGTCGCCCTTGTGGGGTGGTTGGTACTGGTTCCTGTGGTGATCTTTTTTTTACTGAAGGACTGGCTGCAGATTCTCTTTCGGGTGCTGGCCTTTTTCCCCCCCCGACAGCGCGGCGTTATCCAAGACACCAGCCGAGAAATTCACCAGACCCTAAAGGCCTACATGCAGGGCCAGCTGTTGGTGATGGCCTCTATGGCGGCTTTCTATGCCGTGGCACTCTGGATCGGCGGGCTATCGAGCTGGTTTTCAATTGGCCTGCTCTCAGGGCTTCTTGTCTTTATCCCCTACGTGGGGTTTGCCCTTTCGGTCGTGATTGCGGGTGTCTCGGCAATTCTCGAAATCGGCCTGGGCCAGGGACTTCTGGTCGTAGTGATTGCGTATGGCCTCGGTCAGATTCTCGAGAGTTTTATTCTGACCCCCAAGGTTGTTGGCGACCGAATTGGGCTGCACCCCCTTGCCGTCTTATTAGCCCTGGTGGTCTTCGGCAGCCTTCTCGGCTTTGTTGGCGTACTCCTGGCCCTGCCCCTTGCTGCAGTCTTGGTTGTGCTCGGACGACGAATGATACGGGCCTGGCATGACGACAGCCTAGGGCGCTAGCGATGTGTCTTTGACGGCCTGGGGATCGGCAGGTACGGTATAGACCGTGCGGTGTGGAAACGGAATTTCAATGCCTTCTTGATCGAAGGCCCTCTTGAGCCGACGTAAAAACTCTCTGCGCACCACGGCCTGCTCTAGGGCGCCGGTCTTGAGCCGACACCGAATGACCACCGCCGAGTCGGCCCACTGCTCTACGCCTGCAATCTCAAGGTCATCGAGAATCTTATGGCCCTGAAGCGGATCATTGCGAAGCTCCATAGCACAGGCGCGCATTACCGAATAGACACGGTCAATGTCTTCCTTGTAGGCCACCCCAATGTCCATGACGGCAAAAGCAAAAAGCCGACTACGATTCGTTACCGTGACGATCGTGCCGTTGGGTACATAGTGCACCGACCCTTCGTAGTCGCGCAGGCGGACATAGCGCAGCGTAAGTTCCTCGACCAGGCCAGACTTGCCAGATATCTCGACAATATCGCCGACCCGAATCTGATTCTCAATGAGCATCACAAAGCCTGTGAAATAGTCTTTCACAAGGCTCTGGGCCCCAAAGCCGACCGCGAGCCCAACCACCCCTGCCGTTGCCAAGATAGGCGCAATCGAAATACCCACCTCGGCCAAGACCAGCATGATGGTGACGACCGAGATCACCACCGTGGCGATATAGCGAAAGACCCGCTGCAGGGTCTCAAGCCGGCGCGCTGCTTCGGGGCCATCGGCCCGCTGAATGAGTCGCTGATGAAATACGACGATGAGGCGGCCAAGAACCAGGGCGCCCACCCAGGCCATGAGAAGGATGGCCACCACATTAATGAGGGAAACCAGCCCCAGTACCCAGGGCGTAAACGCCCCGAGGTCTAGGTCACGAACAAGCTGAAGCGCAAAATCTTTAAGCATCACCCCAAGTGTACGGGCAGACGCCGGCTAAAAGGCCATGCTGACCATTTCCTGCCGCAGCCGATAGGCTGGCGAGTCGACCACCTCCACATCGTTCCAACTCAATGACTGGCCTTGCGATACCGGCCGACGGAGCTTTATGCCATGGGCTAAACCAAGGGGAAGGCCATTGAGCTCACGGGAGGTCTGTGCGGGCAAAAGCTTACCCCAGACGGTGTAGCCGCCCTCACCATCAAGTACCTCCCCTACGCGCAAGTCGCGCTTGGCCGTGGCCACCACGTCAGCCACCCAGCCACGCGCCACACCGGTAGCCTCTCCACGCAGGGCCACGCTGGCCACGGACTGGCCCACCTCAAGTCCAATGAGGTGCCACCGCTTGTACAGCGTGAAGTACCGGCCGGACGGATCTGTGTGGGCGTTGTATTCCTCAAAACAGTTCTTGATGTACTCGGTCTCCGCCTCGACCGTGACCCAGACGCCCATACGAATATCGTAAGGAATAGTCCGGCCATCTTTCTCCAGAGAGGAAATCACCTCCACCATACCCTTGCGCTCAAGGACTCCGCCCTCAGAAATGGGGCGTGTCACAAAGGGAATATCTTCCACACTGGCAGGGGGGTAAAGCAGGCCATTACTCGGCACACCAAGCCCCGTGGCATTGGCCACAGCGGTTGATTCGATAGAAGGCTTTGAGCCATCAAGAAAGCTGTTGAACATCTTGGGGTTGAGTCCTCCGCGGACCGCCTGCTCTGGCGTAAGGCCGTAATAGCCCCATACGGTCTCGGGCGTGGACTGGGCGAAGTGGGGTAGCCATTTGTGCCCCCGCCCAGCGGCTACGACCGGAAATCCACAGGTACGGGCCCAGTCGACAAGGTCACAAATAAGGGCTGGCTGATCCCCAAAGGCTAACGAATAGACGCGTCCCTTCTGCTCAGCGCGACGCGCCAGCAGGGGGCCACAGAAGGCATCGGCCTCCACCGTGACGTTGACCACATGCTTGCCATGATCAAAGGCGGCCAGGATATGGTCTACCGCGGCGATCGGGTGGCCCGTGGACTCCACGATGACATCAATCGAAGGGTGCTGGACCAACGACGCCCAGTCCTCAGAGATGTAGGTGCTGCCGTCTCGCAGTGCCTCATCAAACGACCGGGCCTTTGTCTGGCTCTCTGGCCAGCCAACGCGGGTGAGATTACGACGTGCCCCCTCAACCGAGAGGTCGGCAATCCCGACCACGTGAATCCCGGGGGTACGGGGTACCTGGGCAAGGTACATGGAGCCAAACTTGCCCGCACCTATGAGCCCCACCCGGATTGGCCGCCCCTCGGCCTGACGCTGAAGCAGCTGAACATGCAGACTCATGCGGCGATCCGATCGAGGGAGGTCTGTAGGGCCGAGGCGGGCATGCCCTTGGCCCAGGGCAGGTCGACGGGATAATCGTTGACGAGGCAGTCATCGGGTAGACATTCGATTGGCGTGAAATCCCGATGGGCAATGTACTCAGGACGCTTGTGTCGCCGAATATGGTTGCTCACGGCACAGAGACTCAGGTAGACACTCACCCGGTTCCATGGAGACAAGTTACTCGACGAGGCGTGGACCAGGCAGCTATGAAAGAGAATCATGGAGCCGGCGGGCCCCTGAGGGCTGACAATACCGCCATTGCGTCCACCCGCGCGATCAACGAGCTGCGCGATGAGGGCATTGTCGATGGTCCATAGGGGATAGCTGGTGGTGGTAAGGTCGTGGCCAGCCTCAATCACACCCTTTTTATGGCTACCCGGGATAAACATCAACGGGCCATTGAACGCGTTGACATCATCGAGAAAGATCGCCACGTTCATGGCGCGGGGCTCGGGCATCTGGTCATCATTCAGCCAGGTGCCATAGTCTTGGTGCCACTGCCAGACATCTCCCTCGAAGGCCATTTTTCCGTTGATCTTGAACTGGTGCATATAGAGCTTCTCGTTGAAGAGTTGCTCGACCGGTTTGATCATCCGCGGGTGGCGGCCAAGTCGTGCAAAGGGCGCGCTATACATGTGGGCGGCAAAATTGGTGCGCACGGCCTCGCTGCCTTTTTCGCGCACGTTGTAGGCCTCGCGACGACTGTAGAGCTCAGGCACGGCGCTATTGAGGGCCTTGACCTCTTGGGGACTAAAAAGCCCCGGAAAAAAAAGATAGCCCTCCCGGTCAAAGGTGGCGAGCTGATTGTCGGTTAGTTGCATGGGTCTCCTCCTAATGCATAAACATCGTGTGGTAGGTCAAACAGAATATTCAAAAGTATGCCGGGCTTTGCCTTCGAAAGCCCAACGAATTCTCTTAGGCTTTCATATTCAAAGAGGCTGAGAGGCCGGGGGGAAGGCTTCGCCGGCAACTGCGGCCTGGGCAGCGCCGATAATCGACGCGGCATCGACCCCGAAATGGGCCCGCAGTGCCGCCCGCGTGTCGCTGCATCCGAATCCGTCGGTACCGAGGCTTACGAAGTGCCGGTCTATGGCCAGATGGCTGCGTATCTGATCTGGTACGGCACGCACATAGTCGGTGGTCGCGACAATCGGGCCGCGGCTCTGTGCAAGAAGCGCTGCGAGGTAGGCAGGGTCTCTGGCGAGGGCAGTCCAGCTTGTGACGCTATAGACATAGGCCCGTAGCCCCTGTCGACCCAGGGCCTCGGCCGCCTCTATGGCCTGGAGCAGTATGGCGCCCGAACCCATCAGGCTAACGGGGGGCCCGTCCTCGGGCCCACAGACCTGCAGCAGGTAGCCCCCACGAATCACCCCCTCGTGGGCCTCCTGCGGCAGGCTAGGCTGGGCATAATTTTCATTGGTAACGGTGATGTAGTAAAAATGATTGGCCTCATCTTCGAGCAGGGCCCGCATTCCATGGTCGACAATCACCGCGAGTTCGCCGGCAAAGGCGGGGTCATAGACACGGCAGTTTGGAATCGTTGCGGCCCAGAGTAGGCTCGTACCATCCTGATGCTGTAGGCCCTCACCCGCAAGCGTCGTGCGGCCCGAGGTGGCGCCAAAGAGAAAGCCCCGCGGGCTCTGATCGGCGGCAGCCCAGATAAGGTCGCCGATGCGCTGGAATCCAAACATCGAATAGAAGATGTACATCGGCAGCATCGAGAGGCCATGGGTGCTGTAACTCGTGGCGGCTGCAATCCAGCTCGATATCGCACCGGCCTCACTGATACCCTCCTCGAGAATCTGCCCATCACGGGCCTCGCGATAACTCAATACCGACCCTATGTCTTCGGGCGCATAACGCTGCCCCTGGCTCGAGTAGATGCCCACCTGTTTAAAGAGGTTGGCCATCCCAAAAGTACGCGCCTCGTCTGCAACGATGGGCACGATACGAGGGCCCAACACGGGCGTCTTTAACCACTGGCCAAGGAGTCTCACCAAGGCCATGGTGGTGCTCATCTCTTTGCCCTCTGCCTTGAGGGCAAATCCGGCAAGGTCGGTAAGCGGCGGGACAGAGAGTCGGTCAGCATGCGTGTAGCGGGCCGGCAGTGGGCCACCAAGTGCCTCACGGCGGGCCTTCAGATAGCGCACCTCCGGACTGCCGTCGCCCGGATGGAGAAAGGCCAAGTCTCGTGCCTGCTGATCGGTGAGCGGAAGATGGAACCGGTCCCGAAAGCCGATGAGTTCATCATCCTCAAGTTTTTTATGGCTGTGGGTCGTCATTCGGCCCTGCCCGGCGGTTCCCATGCCGTAGCCCTTTTTGGAGTGGGCGAGTATCACTGTGGGCTGTCCGCGGTGGGCCATGGCTGCGGCGTAGGCCGCATAGATTTTCACGAGGTCATGTCCGCCGCGCTTTAGCCGATCAATCTGGGCATCGGTCATGTCGGCAACCAATGCAGCAAGTTCTGGGCTCTGTCCGAAAAAGTTTTCTCGGTTAAAGGCCCCATCTTTTGCTGCAAAAGTCTGCATCTGGCCATCCACAGTCTGCGCAAAGGCGCGCATGAGTGCACCGGAATGGTCGCGGGCAAATAGTGGATCCCAGTCGCTTCCCCAGATCACCCTAATGACATGCCATCCGGCCCCCGAGAAGAGCTGCTCCAGCTCGTCGATGATGCGGCCGTTGCCACGCACCGGGCCATCGAGCCGTTGCAGATTGCAGTTGATCACCCAGGTGAGGTTGTCCAGCCCCTCGCGGGCGGCAAGCGTAAGTGCGCTCATGCTCTCTGGCTCGTCCATCTCCCCGTCGCCGAAGACCCCCCAGACATGGCGAGCGGTGCAGTCGAGAAGGCCGCGGTGGGTGAGGTACCGCATAAACCGGGCCTGATAGATCGACTGAATTGGCCCGAGCCCCATCGAACCTGTTGGGAACTGCCAGAAGTCAGGCATAAGATAGGGATGCGGATAGCTCGACAGGCCTCGGCCACCACGGGCGCGGCCGGAGAGTTCGCGTCGGTAATGGTCCAGGTCGTGTTCCGTGAGCCGCCCCTCGAGAAAGGCCCGCGCATAGATGCCGGGGGCACTGTGGGGTTGCATAAAGACAAGGTCTCCGCCACGGCCGGTGCCGTCGGCTGGCAGACCAGCAGACGCCCCGCGCCAGAAGTGCTGAAAACCCACTTCGAAGAGGTCTGCCGCACTCGCATAGCTCGCAATATGACCCCCAAGCTCGCCCGCCCTGCGGTTGGCCCGGACCACCATGGCCAGGGCATTCCATCGGATCAGGGCCGCGATCCGCTCTTCTAGGGCCAGGTCACCCGGATAGGCAGGCTGCCGATCTAGGCCAATCGTGTTGCAATAGGGTGAGACCGCGACCGGGCGACCGGAAATTCCGTGTCGGGCGGCCTGCGCAGCAAGGGCATGGAGGATCTGGCTGGCCCGGGCGGTTCCCGACTGCGCAATCACCGCGGCGAAGGCCTCGAGCCACTCGGCGGTCTCCTGGGGATCAGGGTCTGCACCTTCCGACGCGAAGTCGGTCGCAGAGCGCAGAGCAGGGGCGGGTACGAAGTCAAATCGGTCGTTTTTCATAAAAAAAACGATAGACCGAATCTATAAAAATGAGATGCTTAATTTCTTAATTTACAGAACTTATATGGCATAAAATGCTGAAAAAACTATGTATCGCAACATAAATATCGATTCTACCGATCTCAAAATCCTGGCTGAGCTTCAGCAGGATGGGGGATTGTCGAATGTCGAGCTTGCCAGACGGGTGCATCTGAGTCCCTCACCCTGCCTGGCCCGGGTGAAGGCGCTGCAGGCCTCGGGGGTGATCGACCGAACCGTGGCCTTGGCAAACCCCCTGGCCCTCGGTCTTCCCCTTAATGTTTTTATCTCGATCAGCCTCAAGACCCAGAGTAAAGATGCCCTTGCCGAATTCGAGTCCCGTATTCAAGAACATGACGAGGTCATGGAGTGCTACCTCATGACCGGGGACTCCGATTATCTAATTCGCGTCGTCGTGGCCGACATCACCGCCCTAGAGCGCTTTATTCTGGAACAACTCACCCCGATTGCAGGCATCGAGAAGATTCGCTCGAGCTTTGCCCTTAAGCAGGTACGGTACAAGACCGCTCTGCCTCTGCCTCGGGGTATTCGTACCACTGTAGCGCCCTTGCCCACCGGGTCTGAGGCGTCGCTGCCCGCCCCAGCCCATTCTCGGAGAAAGAAGTAGCCATGCCCCCACGTCCCGCGCTTCGCGTCTGTGTCTTCTGCGGTTCACGGCTCGGCAACCATCACCAATGGGCCGGCATCGCCGCCGATGTCGGCCAGGCCATTGCTCGTCGCGGATGGGGGCTCGTCTATGGGGCCGGTCGATGGGGCCTGATGGGAACCGTCGCCCAGGCAGCGGTCGAGGAAGGGGGCTATGTCTTGGGCGTCATTCCAGACTACCTCACCAAGATCGAACCCGTGTTGCCGGGTATTCATGAACTCTATGTGGTCCAGACGATGATCGAACGCAAGATCAAGATGATGGAAGAGTCACAGGCTTTTCTGGTGCTGCCTGGCGGCATCGGAACCCTCGAGGAGCTCTTCGAGGTCTGGACGGGCCTACAGACGGGCGGCCACACCAAACCCATTGTCCTGGCCAACCTCGAGGGCTACTACGACACCCTGCTTGGTTTTGTAAAAGAGGCGTCTGCCCACGGATTTCTCACACAGGCCCACATTGACAAGCTCCAGGTGGCCGACTCGGTGGGGCAGGTCTTTGCCCTCTTGGAGAAGTCTCTTGGCACCTCTTCAGAGGCCTAAGGGCGCTGTACGAGAAGGCTGGCGAACACGACCAGGGTAAGGCCGACCAAGACATTGAGACTCAGGGGCTCCCCAAGAAATAGGGCACCCCAGAGCACACCAAACCCTGGTATCAGAAAGGTAACGCTGCTCGCCCGCACCGGCCCGATCTGCTTTAAAAGCCAGAAAAACAGCAGGTAGGCCAGGGCTGAACTCACCATACCAAGCGCAAGAACCGCCCCCCATCCCACCGCGGTCGGGGTGGCCGCTGAAGCATCGGGGGCAATAAATGGAAGAATCCAGAGGCTTGCGTATCCCAGGGTAGAGCGGGCGGAATGTACCGCCGAGAGATGCGATAACCACCGCCGGGTAAGCTGACCCGCGATGGCATAGCAGAGGGTGGCCCCGGCACAGGCGAGACCAGCCAAGAGCGTCTGGCCTGTGACTGCAACCGGCCCGAGTTGCACAAGAAGAGAAATCCCTAGGCCCGCAAGCAGCACCCCCGCCAAGAGCGTCCACCGCACCGACTGGCCCAAAAACATACTCCCCAACAAGGCACCCCAGAGTGGCACCAGTGAGTTCAGGATCGCAAGATAGCCCGCCGGCAGGGAGATCGCAGCAAACCCATAGAGGGCAAAAGGCAGGGCACTATTGGTGAGACCGACCAGGGCCATCTGCCACCAGGGCGGTAGTGTGTTCACCATCTCCGGGCCGGCGCCAGATGCTGTCCTCAGCCGTAGGTAGCGGCGAAATACCCCGGCACCAACCAGCAGGCTCAAGATAATCCAGGCGATTCCCACCCGCAGCTCGGCCGCCAGTACGGGCCCAAAATCTGGCACCGCCAGACGCAGGAACAAGAACGACGAGCCCCAGAGCGCGGCAAGCCCGACGAAGGCCAAGCCGACCCTCATAGGGCACCGATAACCGAGGTGCGGCTCTGGCAGGCCGTAGGGGTCAAGAGACGGGCGGGGCTAGTTGGTGTTCGACGAGGGCTGGCGACCAAGATTGGCTGCTTGACGCAGCATGGTGCGGGTGAATCGCCCGTGATTCTTTTCGTCCTCAGTTCTCTTGAGGGACACCGGCCGACCCAACACTTTGGCATCAATCTGATCCGGGGCCGGAAGCACGATGAAGATGGGTACCTCCTGAAACCGCACCGTACCCCCCTCAGGGACCACAAACTCACGCACCTGGTCGTTTGCCTCTCGCACCCAGACCCATCCCTTCGTACGAAAGGTGAGTTCCATCTCGGGGGGAGACTTGTCGACGGCACCCTCTTGGGCAGGCGGTGTAGCGGTGGGGGTAGGCCCTGGTGGCGGGGGTGCAGTAGGCGGGGCAGCAGGGCCGGGAAGGGCTGGGCTCAGGTTGGGGGCACTCGCTCCGGCCGGAACAGTTCCCTGGGCCTGACCGCTATGACCATTAGCAGG
>JBJOHS010000014.1:0-53706 GCA_046047535.1 Pseudomonadota bacterium | reverse complement strand
TCCTGAGAGCATCCCAGTAATCATCGCCTGGGCCATATTCCCGCCTCCAATAAAGAGGATAGAAAGCGCAGTCGCGTCTGTTGTCATGGATGGGGCTCCTGTATCGGGGTGGCTGATAGGTCTTCTGGTGGCTTGAGGAGTCGGCGCCAAGGGAGTCGCACAAGGGAGAGCGAGGCGAAATAGACGAGCACCGCCAGGGCAAGAATTCCGCACAAAGCGACGATACGGAACGCTGGCTCTGCCTGGGCCGCAGCCCAGTCAATCTGGTCTGCGGCGTAGAAGCAGACGGCACCCATAACGGCAGATGCGAGTATTACCTTTAGCCAGACCAGGACCCAGCCTGGCCCTGCCCGGTAGGATCCTCGCGCACGCAGGCGCCACCACAAGATCAGGGCATTGAAGCAGGCCGCTACGCCTGTGGCTAGTGCAAGACCCGCATGGTCGAATACGGGAACAAGCATAAGATTGAGCAGCTGGGTAAGAACCAGAGTCGCCAGTGCAATCTTGACGGGTGTACGGATATCCTGCTGCGCATAAAAGCCCGGCGCTAGAACCTTAACGGCAACGAGCCCAAGTAGACCCACAGCATAGGCCTGCATGGCCGCCCCGGTCATGGCCATGTCCTGTGTGGTGAAGGCACCGTAATGAAAGAGACTGGCCGTTAGGGGTTCTGCCAGTATCGCAAGCCCCACCGCGGCCGGGATAGCCAGGACCACCACAAGCCGCAGCCCCCAGTCGATCAGGGCCGAGACGCGGTCGGGGCTGCCTAAGGCATGGGCCCTGGTCAGACTTGGTAGCAGTACGGTGCCCAGGGCCACGCCCAGTAGGGCGGTGGGAAACTCCATCAGCCTGTCAGCATACGAGAGCCAGGAGACGCTGCCCGTCTCAAGCCGCGCAGCAATATGGGTATTGATTACGAGGCTTACCTGGGCGACCGAAACCGCCAGGGTCGCAGGCAGCATGAGCGTCAGTATCCGACGGACCATGGGGTCCTGCCAGGTCTCCTGGATCGCAAGAAGCGGATGCCTCATCAGCCCAGGCACGTCTGCTAGAAGCCCTCTTCTCCAGAGTGCCCAGGCCTGAAGAGAGAGTTGGGCGATGCCGCCGATAAGGACGGCAGTAGCTAGGGCCCAGATGGGTTCACTGAGCCGTGGGGCCAGCAGAAGGGCGGCTGCGATAAATGCGAGGTTAAGCAGTACGGGGGTGAAGGCGGGAACCCGAAACTCAGACCACGTATTGAGCACCCCCGCAGCCAGGGCGACCAGGGAGATCATGACGATGTACGGAAACATCCACTGGGTGAGCGACACGGTGAGGTCAAAGCGGCCCTGGTCTCCACTAAATCCGCCGGTCATGAGCCAGACCAGCACGGGGGCGGCTGTGATGGCCAGTACCGTGATGCCGGACAAGGCTAGAAAGAGGAGTAGGCCCACGCGGGTTGCAAGGCGGCGGGCAGATTCATTGCCTTCCTTTGCCTTGACCTGGCCGAGTACCGGGACAAAAGCCTGGCTAAATGCACCTTCAGCAAAAAGTCTCCTCAGCAGGTTGGGTAGCCGAAAGGCGACAAAAAAGGCGTCTGTCTGGGCCCCGGCCCCAAAAATACTCGCTGTCAAGACCTCACGGGCAAGCCCGGTGATCCTTGAGATCAGGGTGAGTCCGCTGACCGTGGCGGCCGTCTTGAGAAGATTCATAAGAACGGCTATAGTTTAGGGCTTTTTAGCCCTTCAGGAATCTTTATGGCCAACTCCGCTTCCGCTCGCAAGAGCGCTCGTCAAGCCGCGAAACGGCGGCTTGTTAATGCTAGTCTTCGCTCCGCCTATCGCACAGCGGTTAAGTCCGTTCGTAAAGCTGTCGCCCAGGGAAATGCCCAGGAGGCGCGTGCCGCGTTTTCCGCAGCCTCCAGTGTCATCGACCGGATCGCTGACAAAAAAATTGTGCATAAGAACAAGGCTTCGCGGCACAAGAGCCGTTTAGCCGCTGCCGTAAAGTCGGTCGCTGCCTAGCCCCGGATTTCGATTTCGTCGTAGTCGGTCACGGTCTAACCCGCTGACCGAAGATTGCAGTACCAATCCGCACCCAGGTTACGAGCTGGGAGTCGGATTCCGCAATGGCCGCCTCAAGGTCTGCTGACATCCCCATAGACAGCGTATTTAGGCGCACGACCTTCTCCGGGTAGGCCGCTTCGAGCCGCGCCTTGTTCACTAGCAGCAGTTCTCGTAGCTGCCGAAATGCGGCCCTTTGTTCATCAAAGGTATTTCGTGGCGCCGGAATCGCCATGAGTCCACGTAATCGCAGCGCCCCTGTTTCTGAGGCAAGCTGGGCGAGTGCCTCCAGCATAGGATTGACGGAATTGGGCGGCACACCTGACTTCGTGGCCTCATCGTCGAGGTTTACCTGTAGGCAGATCTCTAAGGGCAATAGGCCTGCAGGGCGTTGATGTGCAAGTCGCTCTGCGATCTTTAGCCGATCGACGGAGTGGACCCAGTCAAAGTACGCCGCCACTTCCTTCGTCTTGTTACTCTGTAGTGGGCCGATGAAGTGCCACCGTAGTGCCTCTGTTGGGTTCGGGGCGCTACTCTTTAGCGCCATTTCTGTGAGGTGTATGCCTACTGACGCGCGTTTGGAGATGCCCTCTTGGACATAGTTCTCACCAAAATCCCTCTGCCCCCCCGCGACCGCATCGCAGACTGCCTGGGGGCCAAAGGTCTTTGAGACCGCAAGAAGACGTACCGCCTTTGGGGGAAGACCTGCCGCTGCGACGGCGACCGTGATGCGCTGCTGTACTTCTGAGAGGCGATTGCCGATCGCGCTCATTGGGGGGGCAGCCTTGATTGCGGCTCGGGCCCTCCGGTTACGTGGGCCCGCTGAAGCGTCGCCGGAGACCGGGCCGATCCGTGCACCATGTCAAACCGCATCCAACGACATTCGAGGTCGCCATTAAAGACAGGCATACGCCGCGCTGCCTTGAGCCGAATGGTGCTGTCAAACTTCAGGTCGTGGGCCAGTACCCAGACCGTCCAGCCCGGGTACTGCCGCTTCAGTACCTCACTAAATTGTCTCGTGTCCTCCATGCCTGCGATCTCAAGACGCTCACCGTAGGGGGGGTTTGTCACCAGAAGGCCAGATGGTGATGGGGCCGCTGCCTGCCCAAAATCGGCCTCCTCCCAGAGGATGCCCTGCGCTAGCCTGGGAGGTAGTGCCCGGCTGGCGTTGGCCTGCGCGGCCTTGATCGCCTGCCCGTCGCAGTCACGACCAACAATCTGTGTCGCCAGCATATCCGCCTGGCTCTCCGCCCGGGCCCAGGCCTCAGCGCATTCGGCTCGTAAGGTTACCCAGTCGACGCGGCCAAAGGCTGACCGAGTCCCCCACTGCGCACAAGCAAAAGACCGGCTGCGACTCGGATGAAAGCCGGGTGCCAGCCCTGCGGCCCGCTGCATCGCCTCGATGATCAGGGTGCCGCTGCCGCAGAAGGGGTCCAGCAGGGGTCGACTCGGCTCCCACTGGGCGATGGCTACAAGGGCCGCGGCGAGATTCTCGCGCAATGGCGCCTGTCCTTTGGCCATCCGCCAGCCTCTTTTAAACAGGGGCTCGCCGCTGGTGTCCATGGAAAGGGTGGCCTTCTCGCCATCGATAAAAAGCCAGAGTCTTTGATCGGGGATCTGCGTTTCGATGGATGGACGACGACCGGTGAGTTCTCGAAATCGGTCGCAGACCCCGTCCTTAATCTTGAGCACGGCGAAGTTGGCTGCTAGGGCAAAGAGTGGTCGGCGCGCCTGGTTTACGTCTACACGAAAAGTCTGGTCAGGCCCAAAGTAGTGTTCCCAGGGCACCCGTCGGGCGGCCTCCAGTAGGTCCTCTGGACGGCGCAGCCGAAACTGTTCGACTGCCAACAAGATGCGCGTAGGAATGCGGCACCAGAGATTGGCCCGCGCAATCGCAGCGGCCTCTGCCCGGAACCAGACCCCCCCTCGGCCTGCGGAGGCCTCAGAGATGCCCGGCTGGTCTTGGAGTTCCTCAAGCAGTAGCGCCTCAAGGCCAGCAGGACAGACGGCGAAGGCGGAATGAATCAAAAGGGCTTAACCACCACGAGAATGACCGCCGCGAGAAGCAGAAGTACGGGGACTTCGTTAAACCAGCGATACCAGACGTGGCCATGAGGCGTATTCCCCTCGGCAAATCTTCGTAGATGTCGACCCAAGAGGTGGTGATAGCCCAGGAGCAGGAGGACAACCGCGAGCTTCGCATGCATCCACCCGTTACCCTCGCCCCCTAGGCCGATGCCGTAATAAAGCCAGAGCCAGAGCCCAAAGACCAGAGCAAGCAGCATCAAAGGACCCATAAACCGATAGAGCTTTCGACTCATCAGCAACAGCCTGTCCCGCTCGGCTTGGCCTTCAGGACCGGGTGGAACCATTGCGAGGTTCACATAGATACGCGGTAGGTAGAAGAGTCCGGCAAACCAGCTCGTAACAAAGAGAATGTGAAAGGCCTTAACCCAGAGCATGGCGGCGTTTTACTGGTTTATGTGCGAATTTCGCCGTGGCCCAAGACGATCCACTTCTGCATGGTGAGACCCTCGAGACCGACGGGCCCGCGCGCATGGAGTTTGTTGGTGCTGATGCCGATCTCTGCCCCTAGGCCATATTCAAACCCATCTGCAAAACGGGTCGAGGTATTTACCATGACCGAGGCTGAATCCACCTCCCGAAGAAATCGCATGGCCCTTGCATGGTTGGTTGTCAGAATGCCGTCGGTATGGTGCGACCCATAACGATCGATATGGGCCATGGCTGCTTCGAGCCCATTAACAATACGGATAGAAAGTATCGGGGCAAGATATTCGGTCGCCCAGTCTTCCTCGGTAGCATCTACGAGCTCTCCTGCCCCGACCCCCTGGGCCTCGAGAACTGCGCGTGTCTCTAGGCAGACCCGCAATTCGACCTGCTTTTCAAGATAGATTTTGGCCATCTGGGGAAGAAACGCCTTCGCAATGTCTTTGGCGACCAGCAGTGTTTCCATGGTGTTGCAGGGCGCATAACGCTGGGTCTTCGCATTGTCCGACACACGCCAGGCCATCTCGAGATCGACCTCATCGTCGACATAGATATGACAGACCCCGTCGAGATGCTTAATAACCGGCACCTTGGCCTCTTCGCTGATTCGCTGAATAAGGCTCTTTCCCCCACGAGGCACGATCACGTCGATGTACTCTGGCATCCGAATCATTGCACCCACCGCACCCCGGTCGGTAGTGGGTACCACCTGCACGCCCCATTCTGGAAGGCCTGCCGTTGTGAGGGCCTCCTGAATCCAGTGGGCGAGTAGCTGGTTGGAATGAAAGGCCTCCGACCCTCCGCGTAGCACCGCGGCATTGCCGGACTTCAGGCAGAGGGCCGCAGCATCGACCGTGACATTGGGACGAGACTCATAGATGATGCCAACGACGCCCAAGGGAACCCGCATCTGGCCAACCTGAATGCCCGAGGGCTGAGTCTTGATTTGAGATATCTCCCCCACAGGGTCAGGAAGGGCTGCGACCTGCTCTAGTCCGGCCATCATGGCATCAATTGCACTCGGTGAGAGCCGGAGTCTGTCTACAAAGGCCGCATCTTGTCCGGCGCCTTCGGCTGCCTGAAGGTCTTGTTGATTGGCCTGGGCGATTTCTGCACGCCCGGCATCGATTCTTCTAGCCAGACTGCGTAGGGCGTGATTCTTTTGTTGGGTGGAGGCACGCGCCACACCCCGCGATGCCTCTCGCGCCATCTGACCGATCGTCTGCATCAGGTGGACAACTGTGTCTTGGGGGTTCATGGGCCAAACCGTTTATCGGCGAATCGAAAGAATAAGCACTAAGGATTGAGATGCGAAACCCACAGGCGACTGCGTCGGGGGCGATGGATTAGGCCAACCGAAGCGCTAGGCGCTCGAGCGCAAGCCAAGGATCCTCGCGACTTAATCCCTTTACCATTGTATCGATACGGCTGAGTTCTCGCAGGGCTTCGCCAGCCCGGTTGGGGGCCAGTCGACGGCAGGCTTGCGCAGCGCTCCAGAGGATTAACGGCAGTGGCTCGCCTTCCTCCTTCAGGCCGCGTAACACGCGAATGGCCCGCCGCGGATTCCTCGCACAGAGGAGTTCGCCGACCTGAAACGGGCTAAAACGTGCCTGGTCGGCGACAAGAGCCTGAACCTCACCGATATCCAGGGGTGCCTTGGGCTGGGCGCGGGGCAGATATCCCAGCTTTAGAATGTCTTGGTGCGCGGCGGCTAAATTGCCTTCGAAGCGCTCCGATAGAAACGCGATTACACCAACTCCAGGCCGAAGGCCCTGGGCTGCAAGGCGTTGTTCAAGCCAGCCCGACATCTGACTGGGCGCCACTGAATCGACAAGGAGTGTGACGCCACGCGCAGCAATCTTTGTCATCCAGGCACTGCCAGCGAGCGCCTTGTCTGGCCGCGGAAGGTGTACCAATAAGATGGTCTCGGGCGCAGGGTGCTCCGCCCATTCGCCAAGGCGCTTAGCTCCCTCTAGACCGGGTTTTCCTGTGGGGAGGCGCAGTTCGAGAAGCCTACGTTGTGCAAAGAGCGATGGTGCTGAAGCCTCGGCAATCCACGCCTTCCAGTCAAAGCTTCGGTCAGGGCTTGCGCTTACGCGCTCGCCAAAGCCTTGCGCCAGCAGCAGCGCGCGGATGCTGTCAGAGGCCTCCTGGGTGAGCAGCGGATCGTCACCGCAGATCGCCCAAGTAGCAGGGGGGGCAGGCACTTGCACCAGGCGTTTCAGGGCCTGGTGCGTTGCCTCGGGCTTAAGGGGATCGAGGCGTAACTGCATCGACTTGAAGCCGGCCAAGCCGCCGCACAATCTGCTGAAGGAGGTCTTGGGTCATGGCGTTGGTCTGGAAACGTTCTGCCTCCTCAGTGGAGAGTATCTCCGCGTCATTCACGGCAACAGTGCGCCGCAATTCAAGGGCTCCAGCAGGCTGTAGCAGGGTTCCCTGGGCATTTTCGATACGTAGCAAAAGGGAAATACGCAACTCGACCTCTCGAGGCCGCCCTGCCCCAGAAAACCCCACGACAACTCGACTCTGTTGAATTTCGTCAAGATGAACGACAACCTGCGCCTCAGTACGGCGTGCGACCATGGCTACGCCGTATCGGGTGATCAACTCTCTGCGCAGGTTGTCTGCGAGGGCATAGCCGCCACCCGTTGAGTCCACCACAAGTGCGTGACTAAATCGAATAGGCTCTTTGCTACTGCGCAGGCGAAAGCCACAGCCTGAAAATAGTAGTCCGCTGGCCGAAACGCTCGCAAAGAGTAGCCACTGCCGACGATCCAGTCGTTCCGACCACCCTGCTTGCGGCCGATGTATTCGGGTACCCATGCCGTCGCCTCTAGACAACAATGTTCACAAGCCTACCCGGAACCACGATCGTTTTTTTGGCGGGCCGCCCTTCGCCAAAGCGCAGAAAGCTCTCGTGCGCTAGAGCCGCAGCGGAGATTTCGGCCTGGTCTGCCTGGGCGGGCACCGTGAGGCTTCCGCGTAGCTTGCCATTGATCTGCAGCATCAAATCGATGGTGTCGCGGGCAAGCGCAGACACGTCTACCGCGGGCCAGGCCGCATTCAGGATTGCACCCGCGGTCTTGCCATAGCCTAGGCTCGTCCAGAGCCTGTCGGTGATATGAGGCACCACTGGGTAGAGGAGGCGCAACAAAATACCCAGACCCTCATGTAGGCCTGCCTTTAGGTCGGTAGAGAGCGCTGCTGGGGCGCCCTCCTGACTGCCCCGCGCTGCTGACTCAAGGGTATTGAGCATCTTCATACAGGCAGAGACCACCGTGTTGTATTGCTTTCTTCCAAGGTCAAAATCTGCCTGTCGAAGAAGACCGTGTATTTCTCGGCGTAGCGTCTTGGCCTCCTCTGAATGGTGCGCATGGCTAGGAAGGCTCTCGTCACTTATGGCCGCCCCAAGCCAGTCGTGGTGGACCTGGGCAAAGCCCCAGAGTCTCTTAAGAAAGCGGTGTGCGCCTTCCACCCCTGAGTCTGACCACTCGAGCGTCTGCTCTGGTGGAGAGGCGAACATGGTAAAGAGCCGTGCCGTATCAGCTCCGTAGCGGTCGATGAGTGCCTGTGGGTCGATACCGTTATTTTTCGACTTGGCCATTTTCTCGGTGCCACCGATTTGAACAGGCTGACCATCTGCTTTAAGCAGGGCCCCTTGGGGCCGGCCTTTTTCATCGAAGCTGACATCCACATCGGCTGGGTTAAACCAGGTCTTTCGCCCGGCTGCATCCTCGCGATAGTAGGTCTCATTAAGCACCATGCCCTGGGTGAGGAGGTTGCTAAAGGGCTCATCGAACTTTACGAGTCCGAGGTCTCGCATCACTTTTGTCCAGAACCGGGCATAGAGCAAATGGAGCACTGCGTGTTCGATACCGCCGATATACTGGTCCATCGGCATCCAGTAGTCGATTCTGCTGTCGACCATGGCCTCGCTCTGGTTGGGGCAGCAATACCGCATGTAATACCAACTCGAATCAATGAAGGTGTCCATGGTGTCGGTCTCGCGCCGCGCCGCACTGCCGCAGCTTGGGCAGGCCACCTTCAAAAACGCCTCGTGTTTGTTAAGAGGATTACCGCTGCCATCGGGGACAAGGTCTTCGGGCAGTTCAACGGGGAGGTCTTTCTCTGGTACGGGCACCTCACCGCATGAGGGGCAATGAATAATCGGAATGGGCGTGCCCCAATATCTCTGCCGAGAGATTCCCCAGTCGCGAAGACGGAACGTCGTCTTTTTCTCACCTAGGCCTTTTACTGCAAGATCTTGGGCTACCGCCTCAACCGCCTCGTAATGACTCAGGCCGTTGTATTTTTCCGAGTGCACACAGACCACCCCGTCTTTGTCCGCATACCAGTCTTGCCACTGTTGGGGGTCGAAGTCTTTCGAGACTGCAGCCGCGTCTTTGGTCGGCCCCTCGGCTCTTCGACCAATAACCTGTCGAATGGGTAGCCGGTACTTCAGGGCAAAGGTAAAATCCCGCTCGTCATGGGCAGGTACGCCCATGACGGCGCCATCTCCGTAACCCATCAGGACATAGTTTCCGACCCAGACGGGTACCGGCGCGCCGGTAAGGGGGTGAGAGACGGTAAATCCCGTGTCCATGCCCTCCTTCTCGCGCGTGGCGATGTCTGCCTCTGCCACACTTCCCGCTTTGCAGTCATCGATGAATGTCGCTAGGGCAGGGTTCTTTGCGGCCGCGGCCTCCGCAATCGGGTGCTCTGGCGCTACGGCCATAAATGTCACACCCATGATCGTATCGGCACGGGTTGTGAAGACATAGACTCTGCCGTCATTAATCGTCTTTCCTGCCGAGTCGACGATCGTGTGGGGAAAAGCAAACCGCACGCCTACAGACTTTCCAATCCAGTTCTCCTGCATCAGCTTGACCCGTTCGGGCCAGCCCAGAGCCTGAAGGTCACCGAGAAGCTCATCGGCATAGCGGGTAATGCCGAGGTAGTACATCGGTATCTCACGCTTCTCCACGACGGCCCCGGATCGCCAGCCTCGGCCGTCCACCACCTGCTCATTGGCGAGCACTGTCTGGTCGATGGGATCCCAGTTGACTGTGCCTGTTTTCAGATAGGCAATACCCTTTTCACGCATCTTTAGAAAGAGCCACTGATTCCAGCGGTAGTACTCTGGGCTGCAGGTGGCGCATTCGCGGGACCAATCAATGGCAAGGCCCATCGACTGCATCTGCTTTTTCATGTAGGCGATGTTGTCGTAGGTCCAGGCCGCCGGTGCCACCTTGTTGGCCATGGCCGCGTTCTCCGCGGGCAGTCCGAAGGCATCCCAGCCCATAGGCATGAGTACGTTGTAGCCCTGCATACGCAAGGCCCGGGCCATGACATCGTTGATGGTGTAGTTGCGGACATGGCCCATATGCAGCTTGCCTGACGGGTACGGCAGCATCGAGCAGGCGTAATACTTCCCTTTCGGGTATCGGGGGTCGTGCTCTATGGCGCGGTAGGCATCGGCCGCCTGCCACTGCTTCTGAATTTCAGCCTCAAGTGTCTTGGCATCGTAGGCTCCAGAAAGGGCGTGGTCAGTCGACATGGTGGGCAGTCTTTAGGAGAGTGTAAAAAGGAGAAAACGAGAGTCTGGAGGAAGATTTCGGGAGAAGACGCATTTTAGCTGGTTCAGAGGGGCTAGCCGTTTCGTGCTGACTGACCCCTCTACAATGGAACAATGACCGAACCTGCTTCTTCCCCCCTTCAGGCCCGACTTCTGCAGGGCCTCAATCCCCCCCAACTGCAGGCAGTTACCCTTCCTTCGGAACCTGCCTTAATTCTCGCTGGAGCGGGGAGTGGTAAGACCCGGGTTTTAACCACCCGTATTGCCTGGCTGATTTCTACGGGGCAGGTGAGTCCCTACGGACTGCTGGCAGTAACCTTCACCAATAAGGCCGCTCGAGAGATGCTCGCGCGACTCGGAGGCATGCTGACCGTAAATCTTAAGGGCATGTGGGTGGGGACCTTCCATGGCCTCTGCAATCGGCTGCTTCGGGCCCACCACCGAGATGCAGCACTACCTGCTACCTTTCAGATACTCGACAGCCAAGACCAGCTCTCGGCATTGAAGCGCCTGATGAAGGCCTTAGGAGTGGACGATGAGAAGTATCCACCACGACAGGTGCAGTCGTTTGTTAACAATGCCAAGGAGCAAGGCCTGCGACCCTCTCAGGTCGATGACGCCGACGGATTCAATCGTCGTTTTGTGGAGATCTATCAGGCCTACGATGACCAATGTCCGCGCGACGGGGTGGTGGATTTCGGCGAGCTACTGCTACGCTCGGTTGAATTACTTCAGCGCAGCGATGCCCTGCGCCATCACTACCAACAGAGGTTTGCCCACCTCTTGGTGGACGAATTTCAAGATACCAACCCGCTGCAGTACGAATGGCTCAAGCTCTTGTCTTCCGCGCAGACCGGGGTCTTTGCGGTGGGCGACGATGACCAGAGTATTTATGCTTTTCGTGGGGCCGATGTACAAAATATGCACCGGTTCAAGCGCGAGTTCTCGGTGCAGCACGAGATTAAGCTCGAGCAGAACTACCGCTCGCACGGCCACATTCTCGATGCGGCCAACGCGCTGATTGCCCACAACAGCGGCCGGCTGGGCAAGAACCTATGGACTGATGCAGGAGCGGGCGAGCCAATTCGCGTCATGGAGGCGGCTAGTGACATGCTCGAAGCCTTCTGGCTGATTGATGAGGTGCGAAATCTCATTGCTGAGGGCTATTCGCGCAGTGAGATTGCGGTGCTCTATCGCAGTAACGCCCAGTCGCGGGTTATTGAGCAGACCCTCTTTAATGCAGGAATTCCATACCGTGTCTTTGGGGGCTTGCGCTTTTTCGAGCGGGCTGAGGTCAAGCATGCCCTCGCCTATCTGCGGCTGATGGAGAATCCGCATGAGGACACCGCATTTCTTCGCGTCGTGAATTTCCCCACCCGCGGTATCGGTGCCCGATCGATCGAACAACTCCAAGACCAGGCCAAGGCCCATGGTACGAGCCTCTATGAGGCGGCCAGCCGGCTCGATGGCAAGGCAGGGGGCCTAGTGCGCGGCTTTGTCTCGTTGATTGAGTCGTTGCGGTTTGAGACCCAGGGCCTTCCGCTCAAAGAGCTGGTTGCCGCCATGCTCGATCGCTCGGGACTGATTCGCCACTACCAGACCGAGAAAGAGGGCAGAGAGCGCATCGAGAACCTCGAAGAACTTGTCAATGCGGCCGCTGCCTTCGTGGCAGAGGAACGCCTGGGCCTTGAGACACCTGCCAATCTGGGTCTTTCGGACCTCGCTGCAGGGGGTAGGGTCTCCTCCGAGAGTGTCCTCGCCGCCGAAGATGAGGTGCTTGCATCGCCAGAGCCTCTGCCCGATGAGAGCCAGCCCAGTCCCTTGTCGATGTTCTTGAGCCATGCCTCGCTCGAGGCAGGGGACAATCAGGCAGCCGAGGGACAAGAGGCCGTGCAGCTTATGACCATCCACTCTGCCAAGGGCCTTGAATTTAACGCAGTCTTTATTACGGGATTGGAGGAGGGACTTTTTCCGCATGAGAACAGCATCTCCGAGCCCGATGGCCTTGCCGAAGAACGTCGCCTCATGTATGTGGCGCTCACGCGCGCCCGCCGTCGGTTGTATCTCTCCTTTTCACAGACCCGCATGCTTCATGGTCAGACGCGGTACAACATGCGCAGCCGTTTCTTTGATGAGTTGCCCGAAGAAACCCTGCGCTGGCTGACCCCGCGCGTGGCCGCTCGGTCGGTGGTCTCTGCGGCCTGGGAGTCGTCCGCAGATGCCGACCGCAACGCCTGGGGCCAGGGCCGTCCGGCAGGCCAGTGGGTCCGTCAGGGCATGGGGTCTGCCCAGACCAACACGGCTTCGCCCAGCTATCGGCTCCCACCGGTCTCGGGACATCAGCACGATAGTGGGCTAAAGGTCGGTCAGGCGGTGCGGCACAGCCGCTTTGGCGATGGGGTGGTACTGGCTCTGGAAGGTTCCGGTTCCGATGCGCGGGCCCAGGTGAACTTCAAGCGCGAGGGTTCGAAGTGGCTGGCCCTCTCGGTCGCAAGACTAGAGACGCTCGGCTGACAATCCGGGCCGGTCTAGCCCCTGATCGGTCACCGCCTCGCGAAAAGCAGGCACGCTCGTCGGCCGCCCGCTCACGTGCTCCCCGGCTGATCGTGCGTTATTGGGCGGGGTACGTACCCGGAACCAAGACCTCGCGCGTGACGTTCTGGATGTCACGATGTCCGGTGAGGGCCATGGTGATGTCGAGTTCTTTGTAGATGATCTCTAGACACTTGGTGACCCCCGCCTCTCCCATGGCTCCTAGCCCATGGAGAAATGCGCGGCCGATCATCGTACCGCGTGCACCCAAAGCCCAGGCCTTTAGGACATCCTGGCCTGACCGAATACCCCCATCCATCCAGACTTCGATATCTTTTCCCACGGCGGCTGAGATACCTGGGAGTGCCTGAATACTCGATATTGCGCCATCGAGTTGACGCCCGCCGTGGTTTGAAACGATGAGCGCATCGGCGCCTGTGTTCGCTGCAAGCCGGGCATCGTCTTCATCCAAAATACCCTTCAGAATGAGCTTGCCACCCCAGCGCTTCTTAATCCATTCCACGTCATTCCAGCTCAGTGCGGGATCAAACTGTTCGGCGGTCCACGAGGACAGAGAGGACATATCTCCGACCCCTTTGGCATGACCCACAATATTGCCAAAACTCCGACGAGGGGTGCCGAGCATACCCATGCACCACCGGGGCTTTGTCATCATATTGAGAATATTGGCCAAGGTGAGCTTTGGTGGCGCAGACAGACCATTGCGAATGTCTTTGTGGCGTTGCCCGAGAATCTGGAGGTCTAGGGTGAGCACTAGGGCGGAGCAGTTGGCTGCCTTTGCCCGATCGATGAGCCGTTCGATAAAGTCACGGTCTTTCATGACATAGAGCTGAAACCAGAACGGCTTGTTAGTGCGTGACGCAACGTCCTCGATCGAGCAGATGCTCATAGTCGATAGGCAGAAGGGCACGCCGAATTTCTCTGCTGCGCGCGCGGCCAGGATTTCCCCGTCCGCATGCTGCATACCGGTAAGGCCGGTCGGAGCAAGGGCAACGGGCATCTTCGCCGCCTGCCCGACCATGGAGGTCTGCAGGGAGCGATTCTCCATGTTTACCGCGATACGTTGCCGCAGCTTGATCGACTGAAAATCGTCGGAGTTAGCCCGATAGGTGGTTTCTGTCCAGGCTCCTGAGTCGCAGTAGTCATAGAACATGCGTGGGGTCCGCGATTCGTGAAGCCTCCGTAGGTCTTCAATACAGGTGATAGCAGGCATGGTGTAATGTCCTGGGCCAAGGCAAAAAAGTACGCTATTTCCGCGCGATAAAAAACCAGTAGATCCCGTTGTCTTCTCTACGCTCGATCAGACGATGTCCTGTGTTGGCACAGAAGTAGTCAAAATCGTCCCAGGCCCCGCCGTCCGTGGCGAGCACTAGCAGGGTCTGCCCAGTCTGCATCTCGCCAAGCGCCTTTTTCGACTTTAGTATTGGCAGTGGGCAGTTGAGCCCCTTGAGATCGAGCGTCCGGTCTGCCTGGGGAAGGGATGGCGGAGAGTCTGCGAGTTCTTTCATAGGCAAAGGCTAACGCCCCGAGGCTTTGGTGGAGATAAAGTCATCAATGCTTGCAAGGGCTTGGGGCAGGGCGGCTGGCTGAGTACCGCCGCCCTGGGCCATATCGGGTCGACCCCCACCCTTGCCCCCGACCTGCTGGGCGACGTGATTAAGCAATTCTCCCGCTTTCAGCCACTTCGTGAGATCGGCACTCACGCCAGCGACGAGGCTTACCTTTTCCCCCTCCACGGTAGCCAGAACTACAGCACCACTGCCAAGTCGGGGCCTTATCTGGTCAAGAAGGTTGCGCAGGCCGCCGGCCTCTACTCCTTCTACCTTGGCAGCCAGTAGCTTTATGCCAGCGATGTCGCGGGCCTGTCCTACGAGGTCGCCCCCTGCATTGGCCGCGAGTTTGGCCTTCAGTCGGGCCAACTCCTTTTCCATCTGCCGTACATGATCAAGTACCTGGGTGAGCTTGCTGGTCACCTCTGACATCGGCGTCTTCAATAGCCCCGAGGCGGTCTGCAACTGGCTATCGAGGTCTTGTACCAGGGCCAAGACCCGATCGCCGGTAATCGCTTCAATCCGTCGAATGCCAGCCGCAACGCCTGATTCCGAGACAATCTTGAAGAGCCCAATGTCTCCGGTGCGGGCCACATGGGTTCCTCCGCAGAGTTCGCGAGATGACCCAATATCCAGTACCCGAACGCTGTCGCCATACTTTTCGCCGAAGAGCGCCATTGCACCGCCTGCAACGGCGTCATCGAAGGCCATGACCTGGGCCTGGGTCGCGGTGTTTTGCAACACCTCGGCATTCACGCGGACCTCAATTTCCTCGATCTCCGCCGCGGTGACCGCCTGGGTGTGGGAGAAGTCAAACCGTGTCTTATCGGCATCGACCAGCGAGCCCTTCTGCTGCACATGTTCGCCGAGCACCTCGCGCAGTGCCTTATGCATGATGTGGGTGACCGAATGGTTACGTGCCGTGCGGGCCCGGCGCAGAAGGTCGACCTCAGCCTCCACCGACTGTCCCGTGGAAACAGACCCCTTAACCAGTCGTCCATAGTGGCCAAAAACTGAAGGCGTAATCTTTTGGGTGTCGTCTATCGCGATCTCAAGACCCGCCGCACGGATCCAGCCGGCATCGCCAACCTGGCCACCCGACTCGGCATAGAAGGGGGTCTGATCGAGTACCACCACAACACTGTCGCCCTCCTGGGCAGAGGGACGCTGAATGCCCTCCACATAGAGCGCTGTCACCGCCGCACTGGCCTGGAGTCTTTCATACCCCACAAAGTCAGTGGCAACGCCTTCGTAGGCCAGGCCCGCACCAGACTTAAATTTACTTGCCGCACGGGCCTGATCGCGCTGACGGCCCATAGCGGACTCAAAGGCAGCCTCATCCACCAGCAGCCCTTTTTCCCGGCAGACATCGGCCGTGAGGTCCAGCGGAAATCCAAAGGTGTCATACAGCATGAAGGCGGTCTGCCCGTCGAGCGCCTGGCCCTTTTCAAGCCCCTGGATCGCCTCGGAGAGAATCGCCATACCCTTTTCCAGCGTCTCACCGAAGCGTTCTTCCTCTTGCCTTAGGAGATCGGTGACCCGACTCTGTGCCTTGGCAAGCTCCGGATAGGCAGTACCCATTTCTTGCACGAGCGTGTCGACGAGTTGATGAAAAAACGGCTGAGTCTGACTAAGTTTATGACCATGGCGAAGGGCGCGTCGAATAATCCGTCGCAGCACGTAGCCGCGGCCCTCATTGCCAGGAATAACGCCGTCAACGATCAGAAAGCTACATGCACGAATATGGTCTGCGATCACCCGCAACGAGGGGTTATGCAGATCCTGGCAGCCTGTGGCCTTCGATGCAGCCCGAATAAGCGTCTGGAAGAGGTCAATCTCATAGTTGCTGTGGACATGCTGCAGAACCGCGGCAATGCGCTCGAGCCCCATGCCGGTATCCACACACGGCTTTGGAAGCGGTGTGAGGGTGCCAGCGGCATCGCGATCAAATTGCATAAAGACGAGGTTCCAGATCTCGATATATCGGTCGCCGTCTTCTTCGGGGGATCCCGGCGGTCCACCCCAGACCCCGGGCCCATGGTCGTAAAAAATCTCGCTACAGGGGCCACAGGGACCGGTGTCAGCCATCTGCCAGAAGTTGTCACTGGCATAACGGGCCCCTTTGTTGTCGCCGATGCGCACAATGCGTTCTGCAGGGACACCGACCTGATCGCGCCAGATGCCATAGGCTTCGTCATCTTCCGCGTAGACCGTGACCCAGAGCTTGTCTTTGGGTAACCTGTAGATCTCGGTGAGCAGGGTCCAGGCGAATCGGATGGCATCACTCTTGAAGTAATCACCAAACGAGAAATTGCCCAACATCTCGAAAAACGTGTGATGTCGGGCGGTATATCCCACATTCTCTAGATCGTTATGTTTCCCCCCGGCACGAACACTGCGTTGCGACGATGTGGCCCGCTTGTAGGGCCGCTGCTCCTTGCCCAGAAAGGTGTCCTTGAACTGCACCATGCCACTGTTGGTAAAGAGCAGCGTAGGGTCGTTGGCGGGTACCAGAGGGCTGGAAGGAACCACGGTATGGCCCTGTTGGGCAAAGAAGTCTAGAAATTTCTGACGAATTTCAGAGACGGAGAGTGTGGGTGCGCTGGTCATTATTGTCAGGGAGGGGAGTCAGAAAACCTTAAGTTTACGGGAACGCGGGTTATTCCAGGGTGGGATAAGACCGGCAGGAAAGGCATACTCCCTATCTTGTTTTCATCCCTTTTTTATTACGGAGTACTTCCTCATCATGGCCAGCATCAATACAAAAACATACGAATCCTCCCCCGCAATGTCAGTGGCCTTCCTTGGTATGGGTGTTATGGGCCTGCCCATGGCTGGGCACCTCGCCAAGGCCGGGCACCGCGTCACCGTCTATAACCGCAGCCCTGAGAAGGCCAAGGCCTGGGTGGCCGAGTTTGGTGGTCAGGCGGCCGCCTCCCCCCGAGAGGCTGCAGCCCAGGCAGATATCGTCTTTTGCTGCGTTGGTAATGATGACGATCTCCGCAGCGTTGTTTTGGGTGACCAGGGCGCCTTTGCGGGCATGAAAAAGGGCAGCCTCTTTGTAGACCACACCACAGCCTCTGCCCATGTCGCCCGCGAGCTCTCTGCCGTGGCCCAGAGTCTCGGGCTGCATTTTCTCGATGCGCCGGTTTCTGGCGGGCAGGCTGGGGCGGTCAATGGGCTCCTTACCGTCATGGTGGGCGGAGAGGCTGCCCAGTTTGAGCGCGCAAAGCCCATCGCGATGGCCTTTTCCCGGGCATTTACCCGCATCGGTGAGGCCGGGGCCGGGCAGCTGGCCAAGATGGTCAATCAAATCTGTATTGCGGGGCTGGTTCAGGGCCTGTCGGAGGGGGTTGCCTTTGGCATGAAGGCAGGGCTCGATATGAAGCTCGTACTTGAGGTGATTGGAAAGGGGGCGGCCCAGTCATGGCAGATGGATAATCGTGGTGGCACCATGGTCGAGGGTAAGTTTGATTTCGGATTTGCGGTTGACTGGATGCGCAAGGACCTGGGTCTTTGCATGGACGAGGCGCGTCGTAATGGGGCCCACCTCCCTGTCACTGCCCTGGTCGATCAGTTCTATTCCGATGTGCAGGCCCAGGGCGGGCGTCGCTGGGATACCTCGAGCCTTATCACCCGACTTCGTTAGTGCTTCAGAGGGTTAGCGCGCCTCTCTGTACACTACGGCCATGGCTGTTTTTACTGCGTTAGAGCGAGGCGATTTCGCGCGGCTGCTTCTGAACTATGACCTCGGGGTAGTTGACGACTTCGAGGGTATTTCCTCGGGTATTGAGAACACCAATTATTTCGTCTGGGTCCGCGGTGCCGATGCCACCGATACCCGACGGAAGGTGGTTCTCACGCTTTTTGAACGGCTCTCAGCAGCACAACTGCCTTTTTATCTCGCCCTCATGCGGCATCTTGCAGGCCGGGGCGTTCCGTGTCCGGCCCCCTTTCTCACCCACCAAGGGGCCCTCTTTTCCGAAATAAACGGAAAGCCCGCAGCCTTTGTAGAGTACCTGCCAGGAAGGGATGTTGCCGACCCGTCTGCTGCCCATTGTGCGTTGGTCGGTGATGCGCTTGCCCGAGCCCATCAGGCCGGCCAGAGTTTCCCGCTCGTACAGCCTAATCTACGTGGGCTCTCCTGGTGGAAGGAGGCGGTTCCATCCATCGTGCCGCATGTCTCCGCAGCCATTGGCGATCTGCTCCAGCAGGAACTTGCTGCCCAGATCACCTTCTCCGAAACCAGCCTTTATCAGGGCTTACCCCGTGGGCCCGTCCATGCTGACCTCTTTCGAGACAATGTCTTATTTGCCAGTGACCCAATCACCGGTGACCCTGCGCTTGGCGGTTTGATTGACTTTTATTTTGCGGGTGTCGACACCTGGCTCTTCGATCTTGCCGTGGTTGTAAATGACTGGACCATTGCACCCCAAGATGGCCTAGCCCCACGCCCCGAAGGCCCCGGCCTGGTGCGGTTCGATCGCTATCGGACGGAGGCTCTCTTGGGGGCGTATGCGCGACATCATCGATTCTCAGAGCCTGAGCGTGTTGCATGGCCCTGGATGTTGCGGGCAGCGGCTTATCGATTCTGGGTCTCGCGGCTTTTCGATTGGTATCTGCCCCGTCCCGCACAGATGTTGACCCCGAAAGACCCTCTTCATTTCGAGCAGATCCTGCGAAACCGTGTCAGCGAACACCATAGCGCCCCGCCCCTACCATGAAGATGCTTGATGCCCCACTGATACTTCCGAGCCGGTATGGGCAGGACTGGCTTCTCGATGGCTTTCGACTTTTTCATCGACAGCCCCTCGTCTGGTTTCTCACGCTCTTTGCCTATTGGGCTGGCCTTGTCATTATTGCCATGATTCCCGTGCTCGGTCTGATTCTGCCCTTGGTCTTGTCCCCGGGCCTGTCCTTTGGCTTTATTGCCTTGGCCCGTGCTGTGGATCGTCGCGACCTGCCGATGCCCCTGCTTCTCCTATCGGGCTTTCGTAGCGCCAAGGCAAAGCCTCTGTTTCAGCTTGGACTTGTCTATTTTCTCGGACTCCTACTCGTACTAGGTGTGGCCTGGCTTGCAGACGGTGGTTTTCTTGCGCGAACGATGTCGGAGAGTCCGACTGACCTCGCCGACCCAGAGGTGACGCTGGAATCGGGCGTTCGACTGGGCCTGCTGGCCGCTCTTCTTGCCTACATACCCGTTCTGATGGCCTTTTGGTATGCGCCGCAGTTGGTGGTCTGGAAGGATTTTCCGATTGGCAAGTCACTCTTTTACTCGTTCTTTGCAGTCTGGAGAAATCGTGGCGCCTTCTTACGCTACGGACTCGCCTGGGCGCTATTGATCATCGGAATAAGTCTTTTGGTGTCTCTTTTCGCAGAGGTTTCCGGGGCTGAGCCACGCATGATTTTTACCGCCGTCATGCCGATATCGCTGGTGCTGATCGCCGTTGCGCAGGGCTCTTTTTATGCAAGTACCCGCGATGTCTTTGAGGTCCGCGAACCTCCCGAAAAGATCGATACGCTCGCCTAATAAGAGACTAGGGATAACGCTAGTTTTTGGCGCCAAATTCCATTCTTAAGCCCGTTTGCACCCCGTTTGTTCATGACGAACGTCGATTACGGTTCGTCGAAGCCTCTACAAAGGCTTTTTGCATACTGCAGCACAACTTGCTATGCCAGCGCGAGATTGATAAGGTCAAGCCTCGTTGAGGAGGAGAGGCCGCAGAAGCGAAAGCGAAGCGGCCATTTGGGGGCGAGGCTGAGCGATCTGCATCGCCTTTCTTTTTTGGCTGTCCGCACGACCTCGGAAGGGATCTTACCTCCCGCTTCGGCAAAGACTGCTCTACTCAGGCAGCTCGAGATCTTTACGTTGTGAAGCCAGCTTGTCGCAGAGATCTACAAACTGGGCGAGGCGTTCACGCTCCTGCTGGACGACCGCCGCAGGCGCTCTGTCTACAAACTGGTTGTTTTCGAGTTTGGCTTTCGCTTTTTGAATTTCGTCGCCTATCCGAGCAAGTTCCTTATCGAGTCTCGCACGCTCAGCGTCCCGATCGATCTCAACCACGAGCATCAGGCGCAGGCTGCCTACGAGCTGCACTGGGGCAAGCTGCTTTTTTCCGTCTGCCTGGAGGCGGGTAACCACCTCGATATCGCTCAGTCTGCCGAGAGACTGGAGTGCAGCAAGCGCTGTTCTCCGGATATCTGTGTCCGCATGAAATCCAATACCCATGGATGAGGCAGAGGGCTGATAGTCATCAAGACCAATACGCAGTGGCACACGGTCGGCGGGCCCAAGCCCCATCTCCGAGCGAAGGCTTCTAACAGCACCCACCAGGGCCTTGAGTTCGTTCATCTGGGCATCGGATACGGGGTCTATCTTCTTCGGTTCGGCAACGGGATAGGCCGCTGTTGAGATGGAATCGTCCTCGCTGGCAAGCAGTCGTGGCGATCTCTGGGCGACAGGCGCTACGGCCTGCCAGAGGGCCTCGGTGATAAAGGGAATGATCGGGTGGGCCAGTCGGAGGACTGCCTCGAGCACCCTCAGCAGTGTACGACGGGCAGCCCGCGCCGCATTCTCTGCCGACCCTTGCAGGGCATTCTTGGCGATCTCAAGGTACCAATCACAAAACGCATTCCAAATAAATTCATAGAGGGCCTTGGCCGCTAGGTCAAACCGATAATGGGTGAGTTGATGGTCTACCTCGGCCTCGGTCCTCTGAAGCTCCGAGACGATCCACCGGTCGACAAAGCTAAAGTGCAACGCGCCCTCTGGGCCACAGTCCCCAGCGCAGACCGTCAATCCGCAGTCCTTGTCTTCACAGTGCATGAGCACAAACCGGCTTGCGTTCCAGAGCTTATTACAGAAATTTCGGTAGCCTTCGCAACGTGATAAGTCAAAATTAATGTTTCTTCCTGGGGTGGCGAGGCTCGCAAAGGTAAAACGCAGGGCATCGGTTCCGAAGGCCGCAATACCGTCTGGATACTCTTTTCGTGTCTTCTTCTCTATCTGCGCAGCCTGCTTCGGGTTCATGAGGCCCGATGTGCGTTTAGCCACTAGCGCGTCGATCTGAATTCCATCAATCAGATCGATCGGGTCAAGGGTGTTGCCCTTGCTCTTGCTCATCTTCTGACCTTCGGCATCGCGTACCAGGGCATGCACATAGACATCTCGGAATGGCACCTGTCCGGTGAAATGACAGGTCATCATGACCATACGAGCCACCCAGAAAAAAATGATGTCAAAGCCTGTTACAAGCACGCTGGATGGCAGAAATTGCGCAAGATCTTTTTTTAGCCTTGGCCCGCCATAGGCGAGGCCCTGGTCCGAACCCAGTTGACTATCCCATTCCTGGCCTGCTTCTACTAAGGTGGAGAAGGGTACAAGCGCAGACGAGAACCATGTGTCAAGAACATCTGGGTCACGGACCACCGGCCCCGACCAGCCAGAGGCCTGGGCCTGCTCTAGGGCCTCTTCTTCTGTGGCGGCAACAAAAACGGTACCGTCATCTATCGCTTGACCATCGTCTCCAGCCTTGTACCAGGCGGGTATTTGGTGTCCCCACCAGAGTTGCCGTGAGATGCACCAGTCCTGAATATTTTCGAGCCACTGGCGATAGGTGGTTGTCCAGTTTTCGGGATAAAACCGCACCTGCCCTGTATTGACCACGTCAAGGGCTCGGGCAGCGATGGATGTCCCGGGCGTGTGGGTACCCGCTGGGGCTGGCTTACTCATGGCCACAAACCATTGACTGGTAAGCATCGGCTCAATCACGGCCCCTGTTCTGTCGCCCCGGGGAACCATCAACTTGTGGGGCTTTGTGCTTACCAGAGACCCCTGGGACGCCAAATCAGCCAGTATCCGCTCTCTGGCCGCATACCGGTCAAGCCCCTGATATTGAGCGGGTGCAGACGCGTTGATACGGGCGTCAAGGGTGAAGATATTCATCATTTCAAGCCCATGGCGCTGCCCGACAGCGTAGTCATTAAAGTCGTGGGCCGGGGTTATCTTGACGCAGCCTGTTCCGAAGGCGGGATCGACATAGTCGTCCGCGATGATGGGAATATCACGCCCGACCAGTGGAAGACGTAGCGTCTTGCCAATAAGCGATTTATATCGGGCGTCTTCGGGATGTACCGCTACTGCCATATCCCCGAGCATTGTCTCCGGTCGGGTAGTCGCTACCACCAGGCCTCCGGTGCCATCAGTCAAGGGATAGGCGATCTCCCAGATCTTTCCGTCCTCTTCTTCGCTGACCACCTCTAGGTCGGATACGGCAGTAAGTAGCTGGGGATCCCAGTTGACCAGGCGCTTACCCCGATAGATCAGGCCCTGCCGGTAGAGGCTCATAAAGACCTCTTTGACGACCACAGACAGGCTCGGGCTCATGGTGAAGTACTCCATCGCCCAGTCGCAGCTCGCCCCCATTCGGCGCATTTGCCCAGTGATCGTTGAGCCCGACTGCTCCTTCCATTCCCAGACCTTTTCTAAAAACCTCTCCCGTCCCAGGTCGTGCCGAGAGACTCCTTTGGCATCAAGCTGCCGCTCCACGACGATCTGGGTTGCGATGCCGGCATGGTCTGTTCCGGGTAGCCAGAGTGTGTTGTCTCCGCGCATACGGTGCCAGCGCGTGAGCGTATCCATCAGCGTCTGATTAAAGGCGTGCCCCATGTGTAGCGTACCGGTCACATTGGGGGGCGGGAGTTGTATACAGAAGGGCGCCGCCTCTGGGCGGCACCCTGCTGTATAGAGACCTCGGTGCTCCCAAGCCGCGCGCCAGTAGGGTTCTATTTCGGTAGGTTCAAAAGATTTGGACAGGCTGGTCATGATGAGGGCGGTTAAGTGTGTGCTGCGGAGAGGTCATGCTGCGTAATTGCATACCCCCGACTTTTATAAAATCCATACCGAAGTCGCGCCCTTTTTTTGTCTTCCTCGTCGGGCCCGACGATTTCAAAGACGCGATCGAATCGGCTGAAAAATTCGGGCACCTCGTCGTCGAGATTAATGAGGATAAACGGGGTACGCGGGGCCTGGGGGGTGTAGTGGGTCTGGCAGAGCAGCACAGGAGACTCCTCGGCCAGAGGATGGTCCGCATCAACATGGGGAATAAAGTCGGCGTCTGAGAACTCGTAGAGCAGGTCGTCGAACTGCCGAAGGCGAGGTTCGTCGGCGCAAAAGACGAGTAGCGGTTTTTCTTCGCTAACCTTGCCGGAATGGAATGCCTTACGAACCAGCCTGCAGGCGTGCAGCAGTCGATCGGTCGTGTTGAAGTGAAAGTCGATCGAGGTCACAGGGGGGCGGGATGGTGTATGCGCCAGGGGTCGGGCCTATACGCATGATCCTGGCCTGTCATGTGACTAGGGGCGCTGCCAGCCATTACAGGCCGTTGCGGAGGTACTGCACGAGGAGTCCGACCGGTCGCCCGGTTGCGCCCTTCTGGGCGCTGGAATTCCAGGCGGTTCCGGCGATATCGAGGTGGGCCCACTTGTAGGCCTTGGTGAATCGCCAGAGAAAGCAGGCCGCCGTGATACTGCCTGCAGACCGCCCCCCCACATTGGCCATATCAGCAAATGGGCTCTTGAGTTGCTCCTGATAGTCCTCCTGCAAGGGCAGTCGCCAGGCGGGATCAAGGGCATCCTTGCCTGCCTTGAGCAGCGCGTCGGCAAGGCCATCGTCAGAAGCAAAGAGCCCGCTGTTCACATGGCCGAGGGCGATCACACAGGCGCCGGTGAGGGTGGCGATATCAATCACGGCCTCGGGCTTGAATTCCTTCTCAACATAGGTAAGCGCATCGCAGAGAATGAGCCTGCCCTCGGCATCTGTATTGAGAATTTCTACCGTCTGCCCCGACATGGTCTGAACGATGTCTCCTGGGCGGGTGGCGGTTCCACTCGGCATGTTCTCGCAGGTCGGAATGACGCCAATGACATTGCGCTTTAGGCCCATTTCCGCCACGGCATGCATGACGCCAAGTACCGTCCCGGCCCCAGACATGTCGTATTTCATCTGATCCATATCGCCTGGGGGTTTGAGAGAAATGCCACCCGAATCAAAGGTAATTCCCTTGCCCACGATAACAACCGGGGCATCCTTGGCCGTCCCGCCGTTGTGATGAATCACCACAAATTGCGGCGGCTGGGCGGACCCCTGGGAGACCGCCAAAAGCGCGTTCATGCCGAGTTTTTCCATTGCAGCCCGGTCGAGGACATCTACCTTGAGCCGGAATTGGCGACCAAGGGCCTTCGCGGTATTGGCCAGGTGGGTCGGCGTACAGAGGTTGGGGGGGAGATTGCCAAGATCTTTTGTAAGTTCAAGCCCATTGGCCAGAGCCTGCGCATCGGAGATTACCTTTGGGGCGTCCGTCGGACGCATATCTCCGGGAAGCAGAACTTCAATGGCCTGAAGGCTTGGCCCCTCGGGCCGCGGGGCCTTGGTGGCTTTGGCGGTCTTCGGATCTTCCGGCTTGCCGCCGTCCTTTCGCGTCTTGAACCGCTCGAATCGATAGAGCACTTCACGACAGGCGAGAACATGGGTCTGAAGCTTCCACTCTCCGGATTTGTCGCCCACCGCCAGTTCTGTGAGATACGACGAGACCCGTTTGACGCCTTTAAGACCCGACATGGCCTTCGTCGCCGCGCGGACCACCTCCGCATAGACCTTCTCAGTAAACGCTTCTTTGGGGCCGCAGCCCACTAGGAGGATCCGGCTGCTGGGAACCCCTTGGAGGTCACGAAGAAGCAGCGTGCTCCCTGCCTTGGCGTCAAAATCACCGGCCTTGAGCAGTCGTGCAATTGCACCAGCGGAGACTTTATCGATCACCCGAACAGGCATGGTCAGTTCCACCCCCGCGGCCGTAGAGAAGAGCCCAACCCAGGCACAGTCGGCCTGCGCCCGGTCTACTGGCTTGTTGCTCGCGGTGAAAGTAATCTCGGTCTTGTGCTCTACCGGGATTCGAATTTCCTTGGTTTCTTTGTTCTGGGTTGCCACGGTCATGACAAAATGCCTCTTTGATGAAATCTGTAACTCCGTGCCTGGATCGGTTCCCGCCCCAACGGAAATTCCAAAGCCCGCACGCCTTTAACCCGAGATTATAAAGTTAGTGACCTTTCAACGATCTTTTCTCCAGGAATTGCGCGGTCTCGCCGGAGGGGTCTTCTCGGTATTGCTAACCATCGTCGTTACGTCAGCCCTTATTCGCACCCTGGGCCGAGCGGCCTCTGGCCGGGCCGATTCGGAACTCGCGTTGCCCCTTATCGCCCTATCCTCCTTGACCAGCCTGGGGATTCTTCTTGGTTTGACCGCCTATGTTGCCGTCCTGATGGCCTTAACCCGTGCCTGGAAAGATTCCGAAATGGTGGTCTGGCTTGCCTCTGGTCAGAGTCTTCGGCACTGGATCGTGCCTGTCTTGCGTTTTACATGGCCTTTTGCGGCCTTGGTCGCACTCTTTTCTTTTGCCGTGACTCCTTGGTCCTATCAGCAGGTCGACCTTCTGCGTACCCAGTTCGAGACCCGGTCTGATGACCAGCGGGTGAGTCCTGGTACTTTTGTTGAATCGCAGTCGGGGCGGATGGTCTTTTTTGGCGAAATCTCTGAGGAGACCGGCCAGTCTCTGGGGCTGGTCTTCTTGCGGGTACTTCGTGGACAACAAGAGGCGGTCGCTCTTGCTGCCAGTGGTGCCCTGGAAAATGACGCGCAAGGCCAGTCTTGGCTGCATCTGCGCGACGGCACCCGCACCGATCTCTCTCTGGAGAGCCTTGAGGCGCGGTCGATGTCGTTTGTGTCCTACCGGGTCGTCTCTGACCGAGCACCCCCTACCGTCCTGACGAGCGTCTCTCTCAAGGCGGCCCAGCTGCCTGGACTCTGGCAAGAAGTCGAACGTGGCAGTCTACCTGCCATCGGTGAGTTAGCGACACGGCTCGGGCTACCCCTGCTCTGCCTCGTCATGCCCCTCTTGGCGATACCGCTGGCGGTTACGAACCCCCGGCTTGGGCGATCTTTCCACCTACTTTTTGGGCTGCTCGCCTATGTGTTGGTTAGTAACGCGATGACGCTTAGCCACGTCTGGGTTTCGCAGGGAAGGATCTCGTTTTTTGTCGGCTGGGGCCTGGTTCCGATCGCTGTGCTCGTTATGGCGTTCGGCCTTATATGGTTTCGCCAGGGCCTTATTCGCGGACCCACCGAGTGGGCCTGGCTCCAAGTGCGTAGGCTGCGTCGGGGGTAGGTTATGCAGATACTTCGGCGCTACATGGCAAGGCAGATCTATCTGCACGTGGGATTTGTCTTGCTTGGTTTTGTGGGCCTTTTTGCATTTGTTGATCTGGTCGCGGAGATGCGAGACCTGGGGCGAGGGGCCTACGGCGTTCTCGAAATCGTTACGGTTATT
This sequence comes from Pseudomonadota bacterium, assembly GCA_046047535.1. Classification (GTDB taxonomy): domain Bacteria; phylum Pseudomonadota; class Gammaproteobacteria; order Burkholderiales; family Burkholderiaceae_A; genus Hahnella. The sequence continues at coordinate 27,095 of JBJOHS010000014.1, read as the reverse complement.
GCGCTACGTATACCTGGCATGGCCTACGAACTCATGCCAGTCGCCGCCCTCATTGGGACTGTCTGGGCCCTCTCCCAGATGGCGGGTGCCTCCGAGTTCACTGTCGCCCGGGCCTCAGGGATGGGACCAGGGCTCGTGCTTTCCACAGTGGGGCGTATCGGAATCCCGTTGGTGGTGATCACGCTTGTTCTTGCAGAATTGGTTCTTCCCGTTACGGAGACGCTCGCTTTGCAGACACGTGCGGGCGCCCTCGGACGGCCAGGCGCAGGGGTGCTGACCTCAGGCTATTGGCTTCGCGACTATCCCGTAAACGCTGAGGGTCGTATCGTGGGCCACCGGATCATTAATCTGCAGGCAATGGCGGCCGACCGGTCCCTCAAGGGGATTACGGTCTATCAGTTTTCCGACGATCTTCGCCTACAAGAGGTCGTCCGCGCCAAGACGGCTGTATTTCTCGAAACAGGAGCGGCGGGCGATCGACAGTATTCCGATTGGACCCTCCAGCAGGCCACTGTCCAGCGCATCGATCCGAAAGCCGGATCTGCCCAGGGAGAGACGCGTGCCACTATGATTCTGCGATCAAGTCTTTCACCGGCTACGCTCGGCGCGTTGATGGTCAAGCCCGAGCAGATGTCTGCCCGTGAGCTCTATCTTTATGTGGGGTATCTGAAAGAGGGCCGCCAACTCTCTGGCCGCTATGAAATAGCATTCTGGAAGAAACTGATCTATCCGGTAGCGGTATGGGTCATGATGATTCTTGCGCTACCTGCCGCCTACCTTCAGGCCAGGGGCGGTGCGGTGGGGCTGAAAGTATTTTTGGCGATCGTCGCTGGGGTTGGCTTTCATTTAATTAACAGCCTTTTTGCCCATCTCGGTGTTCTCAATACCTGGCCTCCTGCAGTCGTCGTTTCATTGCCAAGCGCACTGGCCTTGGTACTGGGCCTCATTATGCTGTGGCGGGTGCAGCGACATTCTCTCTAGTGGGCTGAGACCAGCTGGCAGTCGGCGACTAGGTACAATTCGTTTTATGACGTACACCTGCTCGATTCTGCCGTCAGGGAAGCAATTCCCTGTTGACCCCCAAGAGACGATTCTCGAGGCGGCCTTGCGCGCCGGAATCGTTCTGCCCTATGGCTGTAAGGATGGCGCCTGCGGTTCCTGCAAAGCGACCCTCACCCAGGGCGATATTGATTTCGGCGACTATCAGGTAAAAGCCCTGAGTGAGGCCGAGCGGGCAGCAGGTCAGGCCTTACTCTGCAAGGCAACAGCAAAGTCTGATATCTCTGTGACTGCACGGATTGTCGCTGCGGAGGGCATGGCACCAGTTCGTAAACTGCCCTGTCGTCTCGCGTCTATGGCTCATCCCGCAGAGGATGTCGCGGTTGTGCGGCTTCAGCTGCCTGCGGCAGAACAGTTTCAGTTTTTGGCGGGTCAGTACATCGATATTCTGTTGAAGGACGGTAAGCGCCGCAGCTACTCCATGGCCAACCCCCCGCACGATGCCCAGCAGCTCGAACTGCATATCCGGCATACGCCAGGCGGCGCGTTTACGGATGCGGTGTTTGGCACTGCGACAGCCTCTTGTAATGCGCTGAAGGAGAAGGACATTCTTCGATTTGAAGGGCCACAGGGCACCTTTTTCCTTCGCGAAGACAGCGGGCGCCCCATCATTTTCCTTGCGAGCGGTACAGGCTTCGCCCCGATCAAGGCAATCATTGAACATGCCCGCTTCAAGCATGTCGAGCGGCCAATGACACTGTACTGGGGCGGACGCCGGCCACAGGACCTTTACATGACGTCTCTCGCCGAGACCTGGGCCCGAGAGATGCCCTGGTTTCGCTATGTTCCCGTGGTCAGTGACGCGTTGCCGGAGGATCATTGGTCTGGCAGAACCGGATTTGTTCATATGGCAGTGATGCAAGATTTTCCCGATCTGTCGGACTACTCGGTCTATGCCTGTGGAGCGCCGATTGTCATTCAGTCAGCACAGCGAGACTTTACTGCGCAGTGTGGCCTGCCAGAAGAAGAGTTCTTCGCAGACGCCTTTACCACTGCCGCCGATCTCGCGTAGCGGATGTAGCCGATGATCGGGCCTTGCGAGAGATTTGCGAGTCCGCACCCATTCCGTCGTACATAACCGCCGCAGCCCCTCGGATTGGGCCGGGGTCTAGGCTTTGGTTCGCTTCAGAAACTGTTTGAGCGCGAGACCCGTTGGTGTCTTAAGTCGTGCGATCTCCGCGGGCGTGCCAGCCCCCACGAGTTGTCCGCCATTCGCACCCCCTTCTGGCCCCAGGTCGATCATGTGGTCTGCCTGGGCCCAGACATCCAGGTTGTGCTCAATCACTACGACCGTATGGCCCTGTTCGACCAATTGATGCAGGGCGGCGATCAATCGCTCCACATCGGACATGTGAAGTCCCACGGTGGGCTCATCCAGCACATAGAGGGCCTGCCCCTGTGACTTTGATTTCGCCAGCTCTGTGACCAACTTGATGCGCTGTGATTCCCCTCCCGATAGCGTCGGGCTCGGCTGACCCAGGGTGAGGTAGCCCAGCCCGAGGTCTTCAAGAAGTTGTAGTGGCCTGCGAATAGCGGTGACTGCAGAGAAGAATTCGGTCGCCTCTGAGACCGATAGCTGCAACACATCGGAGATCGACTTTCCGCGCCAGAGGGCATTGCGTGTCTCTGCGTTAAACCGCAGGCCCCCGCAAGCATCGCAGAGCACCTTCACATCGGGCAGAAAGTTCATCTCTATGGTCTGCCATCCCTGGCCTTCGCAGGACTCACACCGCCCTTGTCCAGTATTAAATGAGAACCGGTTGGCGGCCCAGCCTCGGCGACGCGCCTCTTCGCTGTCGGCAAAGAGTTTTCGAATGTCGTCCCAGAAGCCCACATAGGTGGCGGGCGTAGACCGTGGCGTCTTGCCAATCGGGGTCTGGTCAACCTCGAGCACACGTTGAATCGACTCCCAGCCGGTGATCTGTCGGCAGCCGTCCCAGGAAATGGTCTTGGCCCGTCCGGCCCTCGATCGCTGAAGATGCACCGCACGCTGCATATTGCGTTTTAAGACATCGCGGGCGAGGCTCGACTTACCTGAGCCCGAGACCCCTGTTACGACAGTCAGACGCTGCAGCGGTATCTTTACGGTGAGGTTCTGTAGGTTATGCAGCGCTGCGCCAGCAATCTCAAGCCACTGCTCGGCCGATGGCCGGCGCGGGTACACGGGGTGGTGCATGGGCGACTTCAGGTATCGCCCTGTCACCGATGCAGGGGTGTTCATGAGATCCTCTGCAGAGCCCTGCGCCACGATCTCCCCGCCGAGCCGTCCGGCCCCAGGTCCGATATCAATCAGATGGTCTGCAATAGACAGGGTATCTTCATCGTGTTCGACCACAACCAGGGTATTGCCTTTCTCCTGCAGACGACGCAGAAGGGTCAGCAAGGCCTGATTGTTCTTCGGATGTAGGCCAATACTCGGTTCATCCAAGATATAGCAGACGCCCTGCAGGTTCGACCCTAACTGCGCAGCCAGCCGAATGCGTTGGGCCTCGCCGCCTGACAGGGTAGGCGCCGAACGATCGAGCGACAGATAGCCCAGGCCTACAGACCGTAAGAACGCGACCCGGCTGGTGATCTCTTGCACCAGACCTTCGCCCACACTGCGATCGCGATCGGACCAGCCGTGCGTTAGTTGCTCTAGCCAGGCGGGCAGTCGATCGAGCGCAAGCGCCGACACCTGATGAATTCCGTCCCCCTTGACCCGCACCGCTCGCGCAAGCGTATTGAGTCGCGCGCCTTCACACTCTGGGCAGGCCAAGTCTTCGTCAGTCTCGTCTTCGGGGTCCCTTTCTTCTTTTTCAAGGAACCGGTCCTCCTCGCCGGTTTCGTCTTCGGCAAGTCTTCCGCCAAAGAGCCCGGTTCCGGTGCAGGCTGGACACCAGCCAAGCCGCGTGTTGTAGGAAAAGAGCCGTGGCTCCGGCTCCGGCAGGCTGCGGCTGCAACTCGGGCAGGCCCGCTTGGTCGACAAGAGTGTCGCCTGCATGGCCTTTGCGTTATCAAGAGGTGCTAAAAGCGTAACGAGACCCTGCCCGCGTTCAAGGGTCTGTAAGACCAGTTCCCGCAGGCGCGTCTCGTCTTCCGGCCCCACCACCAGATCGCCCATGGGCAGTTCAATGGTGTGCTCCTTGTAGCGGTCGATCTTGGGAAAGGGCTCTGTCGGGACGAAGAGTCCATCGACGCGCAGGTGCGAATGGCCACGCGACTTCGCCCACTTTGCAAGGTCTTGATAGATGCCTTTGCGCTGAATCACCAGCGGGGCCAGGAGCCCCACATGTTGCCCACGAAACGATTTCAAGATGGTGGCGACAATGGCCTCAGGCGACTGTGGGGCAATCGCAATGTCACAGTCGGGGCAGAACTGGGTACCAAGCTTGACAAAAAGCAGTCGCAGAAAATGGTGAATCTCGGTGAGCGTACCCACCGTGCTCTTGCGCCCGCCGCGGCTGGTGCGTTGTTCGATTGCAACCGTAGGAGGAACCCCAAAGAGCGCATCGACATCCGGCCGCGCCGAGGGCTGCACGAACTGCCGTGCATAGGCATTGAGCGACTCTAGGTAACGCCGCTGCCCTTCGGAAAACAAGATGTCAAAGGCTAACGTTGACTTACCCGAGCCCGAGACGCCGGAGATCACGGTCAGCGCATTGCGGGGAATCTTGACTGAGATATCTTTGAGGTTGTGCTCGCGTGCGTGATGAATCTCGATCGCCGCAGCCGCTAAAACTGATGGTTGTGATGTGCCCGATGGTTTGCCGAGTCGGCGCTGCGAAGAAGCCTGTGCCGCGGTATCGCGTACCTGCCAAGGGGTCTCCGCCGCTGTCTCCGCCGCCCGCATACGGATGAGCGCCTGGCCTGTGTGCGATTCCGCACAGTCCATGACCACTGCGATCGGCCCCGCTGCCACCAGCGACCCGCCTCCCGGCCCGGCCTCGGGGCCCAGGTCAATGAGCCAGTCGGCCTGGGAAATCAAATCCAGATTGTGTTCAATCACCACCAGAGAATGGCCGGCATAGATCAGCGCCCGCAGGGCACGCAGCAGCTTGGCAATATCATCAAAGTGCAGCCCCGTGGTGGGCTCATCAAAGATCAGCAGCATGCCTTTCTGGGCTCGCCCCCCGCGTTCTGCGGCATCCGCTAGGTGGCCTGCAATCTTTAGGCGCTGTGCCTCGCCCCCCGAGAGTGTCGGCACCGGCTGTCCGAGTCGCAGGTAGCTTAGCCCCACATCCACCAGAGGTTTCAGTCGGCGATGCACTTCCTTGTGGTCTTTGAATAAGGCCAGGGCTTCATCCACGGTGAGTTCGAGCAGCCCCGCGATTGAGTGGCCCATCACGGTTACATCGAGAATCTCGGTGCGATACCGGCTGCCATTGCAGTCCGGGCAGCGCAGATAGACATCCGATAAAAACTGCATCTCAATATGTTCAAAGCCACTGCCGGCGCAGCTCGGGCACCGGCCATTGCCGGCATTAAAGCTGAAGGTGCCTGCGTTGTAGCCACGCTGCACCGAAACCGGCGCCTCGGCAAAGAGCCGTCGAATCGCATCAAAGGCACCAACATAGACGGCCGGGTTTGAGCGGGTGGTTTTACCAATCGGCGACTGGTCTACCAGCAGTACGTCAGAGATGAGACTCGCCCCTTCGATGGTCTCATGGGCTCCGGGGGTCTCGGTGGCTTTGCCAAGTTTCTTGCAGAGGGCCGGGTAGACCACGTCCTGAATGAGGGTCGACTTGCCTGACCCCGATACCCCCGTGACGACGACCAGCTGGTGTAAGGGGATGGAGACGGTGAGCGACTTAAGGTTGTTGGCGGTGGCATTGACCAGTCGAATAACCTGCTGTCCCGACTTCGTGCGGGCATCAGCCCCGTCACGCGGGGCCGCGATCTGCTTCTCTCCGCGTAGATACGCCCCTGTGAGCGTCGGCGCCCCCAGTATCTCGGCAAAGCTGCCGTTAAATTGAATCTCTCCGCCCTTATCGCCCGGGCCTGGCCCCATATCAATGATGCGGTCTGCAGCCCGCATGACCTCGGGATCGTGTTCCACCACCACCAGGCTGTTACCCGCATCGCGCAGCCGATGTATCACACCCACCAGTCTCTGTAGATCGCGCGAGTGCAGGCCAATCGAGGGTTCATCCAACACAAAGAGCGTATTGACCAGCGAGGTTCCAAGCGCGGTGGTGAGGTTAATTCGTTGTACCTCACCGCCCGATAGCGTGCGAGACTGGCGATCAAGCGTGAGATAGCCTAGCCCCACTTCGCGGCAGAAACCCAGCCGGGCCGACATCTCTCGGATGACCAACTGGGCTGCCGCCTGCACTCCGGCGGCCGGCCCTCCGTGGTTTACAGAAGGGCCCTTTCCAAGAATCGGGCTGGTGGATGTAACACCCCCCTGTTCACTAGCCGTACCCAAGGTTCTCTCAAGGTCATGAAGCCAGTCCCAGGCCTCGTCCATAGAGAGCGCCATGACCTCAGAGACCGTCTTGCCCGCGACGCGCCAATAGAGGGCCTCCGGCCGCAACCGGGCACCGTGGCAGGCGGGGCACTCGGTGTACGACCGATACCGAGACAAAAGCACCCGCACATGCATCTTGTAGGCCTTCGACTCAAGGTATTCAAAGAATCGGTCAACGCCATACCACTGGGTCTTCCATTTGCCCCGCCAATCGGCATCGCCCGCAAAGACCCATTGGCGGTCTTCTTTAGGCAGGTCCTTCCAGGCAATATCGATTGCCACACCGCGGCGCTTGGCATGCATCAGCAACTCGTCTTGGCAGTCGAGGTACGACTTTGACTGCCAGGGCTTAATAGCACCCTCTTCCAGCGACTTGTTCTCGTCTGGAATCACCAATCCGCGGTCAATGCCAATCACGCGTCCAAAGCCGCGACAGGTCTCGCAGGCACCGACCGGCGAATTGAAAGAAAAGAGCGCGGGCCGGGGCTCCCGAAAGCCTGTGCCACATCCGGCGCAGGAGAGTGCTGACGAAAAACGCAACACCTGCGGTGTATCGAGCACCACCACCTGGCACTGACCCTGCCCATATCGTAGTGCGGTCTCCACGGCCTCTGCCATGCGACTGCGCTCTATCTCAGTGTTCTGTACCCACCGGTCTGCAATCACGCGCACCATGCCGTTTCCCTGCGCATGAATCTTGGTGAACCCCTGCGCGGACAGCCAGTCTTCTAGTTGCTGCGACTCGAGTCCTTCGGGCAGTTCGCGCTCGAAGGTCACCGCAAGCTTCGCGCCTTCCGGTTGTGCTGAGAGCAGCGTCACAATGCCTTCGAGTGTATCCCGCTGCACCGGGGTCTGGCAGGTGGGGCAGTGCAGTTCTGCCACCCGGGCAAAGAGCAGCTTTAGGTGGTCGGTGATCTCGGTCATCGTTCCCACCGTCGACCGAGAAGTGCGTACGGGGTTGGTTTGGTCGATGGCAATCGCGGGGGGTACCCCCTCAATACGATCGACCTGTGGTTTGTCCATGCGGTCTAAGAACTGCCGCGCATAGGCCGAGAAGGTTTCTATGTAGCGACGCTGACCCTCGGCATAGAGGGTGTCAAAGACCAAGGAACTCTTTCCGGAGCCGGAGACGCCGGTGACCACAATCAATTCCCCGGTGGGCAGATCCACCGAGAGGTTTTTTAGGTTGTTCTGTCGGGCTCCGCGGATGCGGATTGCCGACTCAGTGGTCATGCTTGTGTTCGTGGGGGTGATGGTGGTCGCGGCTATGGCTGTGGCCATGAACGTGGGCATGGTCATGCCCGTGATCATGATTGTGGTCGTGCCCATGATCATGGCTATGGTCATGCCCACACGACTCGCCAGGTGCATGATGATGCCCACAGTCATGCGCAGCCCGCGCCCTGGCCTCCTCTTCGACGAGGGCATGCGTACGCGAGGTGAAATTCTCGACCGTCTCAGGCGTGAAGAGATCGATATTGGGCAGCGGCCGCAGTCCTGCCGCCTTCAGCGCCTGGGCCGCAGCATCGCCCTCGGCAGTCGCACGCGGAAATTTCACAAAGGTGTTTCCGGCCTCCCAGGCGAGACCGTGGGCAGACAGAAACTGCGCCACGCGCAGCAATAAGGCGGGCTGGTTGCTGGTAATCGTGTAGAGCTTCATGCGGTCCATGGTCTTCTTTCCTTAGTCATTAGCAGAGCTGCGCATCCACGCGCAGCACAATCTTTCCAATATGCTGAGACGACTCCATAAGCCGATGGGCATCGGCGACGGCCGTGAGGTCGAATTCGGCATGAATCAGAGGCAGGCATCTGCCTGCTGCCAGTTCCGGCCATATTGCCTGCTGCAGGCTGAGGCAGAGCCGGGATTTTTCTTCAATCGAACGGGCCCGGAGGGTGGAGCCGGTAAAGGTGAGCCGCTTCATCATCAGCAGACTCCAGTCCATCTCTACCTTGCTGCCTTGCAGAAAGGCAATCTGCACCAAGCGCCCTTCCAGGGCCAGTGCCTTCAAATTCTTGGCGAGGTAGTCGCCGCCCACCATGTCGAGAATGAGGTGTACCCCCACCCCCGCAGTCTCTTGCTGGGTCACCGCGAGGTAGTCTTCTGTCTTGTAGAGAATTGCTCTCGTAGCGCCGAGTTGCCGACAGACGGTGGCTTTTTCTTCTGACCCTACGGTTGTAAAGATCTGGCCCGCGCCCGCCCAACGGGCAAACTGAATAGCGGTGGTACCAATGCCACTCGACCCGCCATGAATGAGTACGGACTGTCCTGGTCGTAGCTGACCGCGCTCTATGAGATTGGCCCAGACCGTCAGCATGGTCTCGGGCAGGCAGGCCGCCTGCTTCAATGTCAGTCCTTCGGGAATCGGCATGCAATGCCCGGCCGGCGCAACCACAGCCTCTGCGTAGCCACCGCCGGGCGTGAGGGCGCAGACCTTCTCTCCCACGCGACCCACCGGCACGCCTTCACCCACGGCATCAATCACCCCGCTAACCTCTAACCCCATATAGGGTGATGCACCCGCAGGCGGTGGGTACTTGCCGGATCGTTGAAGAATATCTGGGCGATTCACACCCGCATAGGCCACACGAATGCGCACCTCTCCGGGGCCAGGCACCGGGGCCGTGGTTTCAATCAGTGACAGACACTCCGGGCCGCCGCCCTGGCCATGGTCAATGCAAAGAATCGTCTGGTTAGCCATGACGTCCTTCCGTATTCACTGCCCAAGAATCTTTCAGCGTCACCGTGCGATTAAAGACCGGCGCATCCTCACGTGAATCTACTCGGTCGGCCACAAAGTAGCCATGCCGTTCAAACTGAAACCGGTCTTCTGGTTTGGCCTCTGAGAGACTCGGCTCCATCGGAATCCGCAGCACGGTAAACGACTGCGGATTTAAATCGTCTTTGAACTCTCGTTCTAATGCAGGCGGGTCTTCGGCGCGACGGCCCCCTGGCAGCGGGGCAGCAAAGAGCCGGTCGTAGAGCCGCACTTCAGTCCAGTAGGCTTTCTCGGCACTCACCCAGTGAATCACGCCCTTTACCTTGTAGCTGTCAGCCCCTGGGGTACCGCTCTTTGAGTCTTTGAAGATTCGCACCCGCACCTCATCTACCTCGCCTGTGGCATCGGTGGTGTGGTGAACATACTCCGCCACAAACCCGTACTTGAGCCGCACTCGGCCTCCGGGCGCAAGTCGAAAGAAGCCTTTTGTGGGCTCGGCCATAAAGTCTTCGCGTTCTATCCAGAGTTCGCGCGTAAATGGCAGTACACGCTTGCCGAGCTCGGGTTGCTGGGGATGGTTGGGCGCCTCGCAGTCCATCACGACACCGTCTTCGAGGTTCTCGACGACGAGCTTGAGCGGGTCCAGAACAGCGATTCTGCGCGGCGCAACCTCGTTGAGGTGATCACGCATGCACTGTTCCAGCACCGCGTAGTCAATCCAGCCGTCGGATTTTGAGACACCACCTTGCTCTACAAATCGCCGAAAACCCTCGGGCGTGTAGCCACGCCTGCGTGCGGCTACCAGGGTCGGCATACGGGGGTCGTCCCAGCCAGCCACCGCACCAGATTCCACGAGTTCGACTAGCTTGCGCTTGCTGAGCACTACATAGGTAAGGTTTAACCGGGCAAATTCATACTGGTGTGGAAGTCGCTTGACATCAAAATGTCCTGCATGCGCGACCTTCTCAACGAGCCAGTCGTAGAGTGGCCTATGGTCTTCAAACTCCAGCGTACAAATGGAATGGCTGATGCCCTCAATTGCGTCCGATAAGGGGTGCGCATAGTCGTAGAGCGGGTAGATACACCAGGCATTGCCCGTGCGGTGATGATGGGCATGCCGAATCCGGTAGAGCACCGGGTCGCGTAGGTTCATATTGGGCGAAGCCATGTCAATCTTGGCCCGCAGAACATAAGTGCCGTCGGCAAACTCGCCCGCCCGCATGCGCGCAAAGAGGTCTAGATTCTCTTCGACAGATCGATTTCGAAAGGGGGAATTTTCGCCAGGCTGCGTTAGCGTGCCCCGCCGACTGCGGATCTCTTCGGCCGACTGCGCATCGACATAGGCGTGACCCGCCTTGATCAGGCTAACCGCAAAGCTATAGAGCTGCTCAAAATAGTCACTCGCAAAATAATGGTGACTCCGCCAGTCAAAGCCCAGCCAGCGCACGGCCTCTTCGATGGCGTCGACATACTCCTGGTCTTCCTTGGTGGGGTTGGTGTCGTCGAGCCGCAGATGACAACGTCCGCCATAGCGCGCGGCCAGCCCAAAATTCAGACATATTGACTTGGCATGGCCAAAATGCAGATACCCGTTGGGCTCGGGCGGAAACCGCGTGACAACGGAGGCAACCTTTCCTGTCTGCAGGTCCGTCTCAATAACATGCGTAAGGAAGTTGCTGGGTGGGGCCGAGGGATCGAGCGGGGATGCTGACACAGCGAAGTACGCCTCTAAGTCTTTGACAATCCGCTATTTTACTGACTATTCGATTATTATCCGAGGCAAACTCATGCGCGAGGTGCGCATGCTTTCCACGCCCTCACTTTCCCCACCGCCCGTACCCCCCCTACCGCCTGTGACCCCTCCACGCCTCCTGCTGATCGACGCCTCGAGCTTTCTCTATCGGGCCTTCCATGCATTGCCCGATCTGCGCAGTCGAAGTGGGCACCCCACAGGTGCGATTACGGGCATGGTCAATATGCTGCGGCGGGTTCAGCAAGAATGGCCTGCCGACTATGTGGCTTGTGTCTTCGACCCGAAAGGGCCCACGTTTCGTGATGCTCTGTATCCCGAGTACAAGGCGACGCGCTCGGCCATGCCCGAAGACCTCGCGGCGCAGGTACCGCCGATCTTTGAGGCGGTCAAGGCCCTGGGCTGGCCCCTGGTCGTGGTTGATGGGCTGGAGGCTGACGATGTCATTGCCACCTTGTCTCGTCAGGCTGGTGCGCAGGGTATTCATACCGTGGTTGCCACAGGCGATAAAGATCTGGCCCAATTGGTGTCCACCCAGGTCATTCTGGTAGACACCATGAGCCGTGATGGCGGCCCTGCACGGGTACTCGACCGTGCCGCAGTCATTGAGAAGTTCGGGGTTCCCCCCGAACGTATCGTCGACTACCTTACGCTCGTGGGCGACGCGGTCGACAATGTTCCAGGGGTAGAAAAGGTTGGGCCAAAAACGGCCGCCAAATGGCTGCAGGCCTATGGTTCGCTCGAGGGGGTAGTGGCTGCTGCCCCCGAGATCTCTGGCGTGGTCGGGGAAAACCTGCGCAAAGCGCTCGACTGGCTCCCCACCGCCCGTGTTCTTGTCACCGTGAAAGATGACTGCGACCTCTCGGCTGTGGTGCCCTCTTTTGAGGCGTCACTCCGCATGGGTGCGGTGGATAAGGCAGCGATTGCCGCGTTACGTGACACCTATGACCTCGCTCGCACCTTCAAGGGTATGCTCGATGACATGACCGGAGTCGCAACGACCGGGGGCACGCAGATACCGTCAGGTCGCGCGCTCGGGAGTGCCGGGGGCGGGACCCTCGGCCCAGGCGCAGAGGGCATTCCTGCCACTACAGGTCCTAACGCACCCGCAGCGTCCTTGTTCGACCAACCCACAGACTATGCGGCGGTATTCACGCTCGAAGAATTCGATCGCCTTCTCGAGCATCTGCAGAAGGCGCCCTTGGTGTCGTTTGACACCGAAACCACCTCGATCGAGGCGCGCCATGCCGATCTTGTGGGGTTGTCGTTTTCTTGGGCCGTGGGCCAAGGCGTATACCTGCCGGTAGGCCATCGCTACCCCGGGGTGCCTGAGCAGTTGCCGCTTAACCTAGTGCTCGCCCGACTCAAACCCTGGCTAGAAGACCCACAGGCGGCCAAGGTTGGCCAGAACCTCAAATACGATGCGCATGTGTTGCGGAGGGTTGGCATTGTTTTGCGGGGAATCGCCCACGACACATTGCTGCAGTCTTATGTACTCGAGTCGCACCGCAGCCACGATCTGGGGTCACTGGCAGAGCGCCACCTGGGCCGATCAGGACTCTCCTATGACCAAGTCACCGGCAAAGGCGCCTCGCGCATTGGGTTTGAAGAAGTTTCTGTCGATGTCGCCACCCGCTATGCCTGCGAGGATGCCGACTTTACCCTGCACCTGCACCAGGCCCTCTGGCCACAGGTACAGGCCGTCGCCGCTCTGCGTTTTATTTACGAAGAAATCGAACTGCCTGCTTTGGGGGTTCTTACGGACATGGAGGAGGCGGGCATCCAGGTCGATGCCGGCCTACTCGCCGCCCAGAGTCACGAACTGACAGCCACCATCACTACCCTGGAGGCAGAGGCCCACACCCTGGCTGGTCAACCCTTTAACCTGGGCTCCCCAAAACAGCTCGGAGAAATTCTTTTTGACCGGCTGGGCTATAAGCCTATTAAGAAAACCGCAACCGGGGCGCCTTCTACCGATGAAGATGTGCTCGAGCAGCTGGCCCATAATTACCCACTACCCAAGACCCTCTTGAAGTGGCGCGGGCTCTCTAAACTCAAGTCGACCTACACCGACAAACTGCCCCGTATGATCGATCCCGCCACCGGGCGGGTGCATACCACCTTCTCCCAGGCAGTGGCCATTACCGGCCGACTCGCCTCCAGCGACCCCAATCTCCAGAACATCCCGATTCGCACCGCAGAAGGCCGTCGCATTCGGCAGGCCTTCGTGGCGCCCCCGGGGTCTGTACTCGTTTCCGCAGACTACTCACAGATTGAACTGCGCATCATGGCCCATCTCTCCGAAGACCGGGGACTGCTTGAGGCCTTTGCACGGGGCGAAGATGTCCACCGCGCTACCGCGAGCGAGATTTTTGGCACCCCCCGAGAAGAGGTCTCCGATGAGCAGCGTCGCTATGCCAAAGTGATTAACTTTGGCCTCATCTACGGCATGAGCGCCTATGGCTTGGCCCAGAACCTCGATATTGAACGCGATGCCGCTCGGCTGTATATCGAGCGCTACTTTGCCCGTTATCCAGGCGTCGCTCGTTACATGGAAGAGATCAAGGCCAAGGCGCGTGATCAGGGATATGTTGAAACCGTCTTCGGCCGTCGTCTCTGGCTTCCCGAGATTCGATCTCCCAATGGCCCCCGTCGGGCAGGTGCCGAAAGGGCTGCCATTAATGCACCCATGCAGGGTACGGCTGCCGATCTCATTAAGCTCGCCATGATCCAAACCCACGCCGCACTGCAACGCGAAGGCCTGGCCGCTCGCCTGCTGCTTCAGGTGCATGACGAACTCGTGCTAGAAGTGCCCGAGCAGGAGGTGTCGCGCATTCAGATCCTGCTGCCTCAGGTCATGGAACATGTCGCTCATCTGCGGGTACCCCTGCTGGTCTCGGTCGGTACAGGACCCAACTGGGATGCCGCCCATTGATTCCGTGCATGTATCTCGCCCTCTGCGATCGCCAGCCCAGGTACGCTACGGTTCTCAGATGATTGATTCTTTGCCCTCTTCGTTCCCATCCACCCAGAAAGGACATAGACCATGACCGCCCGCCCACCTCTGTCGCCCACCGCCGACGCCTGGATTCAGCATGCTCGGCAAGAACTCGATTCGCTGGTACCGCCCAACCCTGGCCTGCTTCCCAACAGTCGGCGCGGTTTTTTGCAGGCCTCGGCCTTGGCAGGCTTTGCAGCCTCTGTGGCGCCCACCGGTGCATTGCAGGCACAGGTCATCACCACTAGTGCTCAGGGCCTTGACGCAGGCATGGTGCAGATTTCCACGCCTACGGGCGCTATTCCCGCCTACAGGGCAAAGCCCGTGGGCAAGACAGGGCTTGCGACCATCATCGTGGCTCATGAGATCTGGGGTGTACACGAACACATCAAAGATGTCTGCCGCCGATTTGCCCAGCAAGGGTATCTGGCCATTGCCCCGGAGTTTTTCCATCGCCAGGGTGACCCCAACAAATTTCCCAATATGGCCGAGCTCTTCGCCAACATCGTGAGTAAGGCCACTGATACCCAGGTGCTTGGCGATGTGCAGGCTGCGGTTACCTGGGCTGAGGCTCATGGCGGTGCCAAGGGGCGGGCAGGCATAACCGGTTTCTGCTGGGGAGGCCGTATCGTCTGGCTGGCTGCTGCCGCAGATATTTCCGGCTTAAAGTCTGGCGTCGCCTGGTACGGCCGTATTCGCAGTACCGTGAATGAGGCCAATCCGTTTCATCCGATTGATATCGCCGAGAAGCTCAAGTGGCCGGTGCTTGGCCTCTATGGTGGCGCAGACTCCGGTATTCCCAACTCCGATGTCGATGAAATGAAGACCAAGCTGTCCTTTGGTGGCAAACCTTCGCAAGACTCCGACATTATTTTGTATCCCGATATGCCGCACGCCTTCCATGCAGACTACCGTCCCAGCTATCGCCGTGAGGCGGCCGAAGACGGCTGGAAGCGCTGTCTAGCCTGGTTTGGCAAGTCACTGAAGTCTTAAGACTACGGCGGTATGACGCTTCTTTTTATTCTGCTGGCCTCCGCGGCCGCCACCTTCCTTAGCATCGGACTGGCGGCCGTTATCTCGTTGGGGCGTTTGTCGCGACTGGTTGATCGTCTAGTGAGTTTCTCTGCGGGTATGCTTCTTGGGTCTGCCCTGCTGCATCTTCTGCCTGAAAGCCTCCATATGGGGGCCGACTTCCACGACATTACTGCCACGCTGCTTGCCGGCCTAGTGGGCTTTTTTATGCTCGAGCGCCTGTCGTTGCTGCGGCATGACCATCACCACGAGCACGATGGCCATCACCATCCCCATGGCCACGACGCTGCCGTTGCGGGGCGCGGTGGATACAGCCTCTTGGTGGGTAGTACCGTGCACGCGTTTGCCGACGGCGTCCTCATAGCGGCAGCGTTTCAGGTCGACAGCTTTCTTGGGGTCATCACCGCCGCAGCCATAGCGACCCATGAGGTTCCGCAGCAGATCGGCAACTTTTTTGTACTGCTCAATAGCGGATTTTCTAAGGCGCGCGCCTTGGGTTTCAACCTGCTTACTGGATCAGGCGCCCTCGTCGGTGGCGTAGTGGGTTACCTTGCTCTGGCCGAGGCGAGCAGCTGGCTGCCGTTTGTCTTGGCGATTGCCGCCAGTAACTTTATTTACATTGCGCTGTCCGACCTCATTCCCCAGTTGCATGCCCAGGCCGACTCTCACCATCACGGCGGCCAGACGCGCGCGGCCTGGCTGCAGCCCAGCCTCATGCTACTTGGTGTGTTATTGGCTGCGATTGCGACGCGGTTTTTGCACGGCCACTAGACCAAACGCCTAACGCCTCTGTTTGATTTTCTGGTGTCTGGACAGCACGCAGACTGTCCGCTCCTTTTTTCTATGGAGCTCACACCATGCGTCAGCTAGTTACCGCACATTTTCGTCGCCCCCCTTTGGGCCAGGGCATGACCGAGTACATCATCATCGTGGCCGTGGTTGCTGTCGCGGCCATCGGGGTCTACAGCCTTCTCGGCCAGACCATCCGCAATCAGACTGCTGGTATTGCACAAGAGATTGCCGGTAACGATGGGGGCTCTGCCTTAACCGCTGCCTCGAGTTCTGCCAACACGGCCCGCACCCAGGCTAATGTCCGCAAGGGCCTTCGCAACTACAACGAAGACAACCGCTAGGCGATGCGTCGTCGCTTAGCCACTCCCCCGCGGGGTGTTGCGCTTGTGCTTGGCCTGGGGTTGCTGCTTGCGAGCGCGGCAGGCCTTGCCTTTTTGGGTGGGTCGGCCACGCTCCTTTCTGACAAGCAACGGGGCAACCAGTTATCAGACGCTGCAAGCCTCTCGGTGGCCCAGTGGTATGCACAGTCACTGAACTACCAGGCCTATGCGAACCGGGCGATTGTTGCCAATGAGGTCATGATTGCTCAGAGCCTGACCGCACTAGCCTGGGCCAAGCAGGCCAATACCCTCACACGCCAGGCGGCTGCGGTAGGCAGCTTCATTCCTGGCCTGCAGACATTCTCGCAATGGGCAGCCCAGGCAGTTCAGGCAGCTCAGCTCTCCACCCAGGCAGCCGTTTCGGCTGAGATTCCGTTGCGCAGTGCTTACACGCGGGCACTGCAGGCCTCGCAAGAGGCCATGCACCTCGCAGTAAATCCTTTCGCAACGCAGTCGCTCATCAATGAGGTCATCTGGTCTGGCGATAAGCGTTTTTTCGGTCAGTACCTGCCCACCAGTGACGTTTCGCGGTTCTATCGTGCGACCCGCTCGTATTCGGGCGATGAGCGCAGCCTTATGGCCCAGCATGTGACGCAGGAACTGGATCGATTCACGCAGGGTCGAGGCTTTGACCATCGACTCTATCTGCTGCCCACCTTTACCTGTATTCCAACAAACCTCGATCGCAGTTTTTCAAAACTCATCCGACGCGGCGCGACCCGATTAAGCGACGACTACTCTCAGTGGGAAACCGGCGATACCCTCTCTGTCCATCAATGGTTTCGTCGCAGCCGCTGGAACCCCACCTGCCGGGGCCATGCCGAAACAATTCCCTTGGGGTGGGGAGCGGCGGTAACACGTTCCTTTGAACACGAGGGGTTCACTCATAGCAATGGTGCGCTTGCTGCCTCCGCACCCAACCCCAGGGGGAGTCAGCAGGCCCAGGGGGGCACGACTCGGACCCTGGGCTATCTGGGGCTCTCGGGCTATCGAGACCTCAGCGAGCAAGACCTCCAGAGTCGTCAGTCGGCCCGGTACCGCATCCCGGTACTGGTTCGGCTTCCCACCCGCAACACACAGGCGAGCGCAGCGGTTTCTGATGACAGCCTCTTAGGCACGCCCGCCACTCTTGGAACAGCACTCTGGTCGCTGTCGGTCGCGGTAACCGAGTTTGTGGATACCAGCAGGCTCGGCCAACCACCTACCCATCTTCCGAGCCTGTTTTTCCCCTATTGGCGTGCCCAGTTGGCAGAGCCCTCTCCTGCGGATCAGGCCGCCGCGATAGCGATTGCCCACAACAGAAAGGAGCCGTAATGTCCTCCCACGATCCTACGTTTTCACCAGTTGCCCCGTCTGGACAGGCCTTGATTGAATCACTGGTATTTCTGGTTACGGCTGCAGCACTGGTCGTGCTCACCCAGATGTTTTTTCATCAAGCAGAAGTGTCGCGGCAGGCACCGCTTTCTGCGTGGTTTGATCTTCAGCGGTGTGCCGCTGCTCCGCAGGGCTGTGGGCCTAACGAGTCTTCTGCGCAGTATGTATCGCTGCTTACCGCCTCGAACGACCGGGTCCCACCCTACCAGGGGCGGAGTCTGCGTGACCAACCTTTGGCCGACACCTCTGGGGTGCGCCTTGTTGATCGTGTCTCCCAGACTTTGCAGCGATTCTCCCATCAGACGGCCGAGACAATTTTTGGCCTGCCCGAGGCACGGCGTCTCTCACGGGTGACCTCTACCATTTCTCTCGGCAGCGAGGGGCCAAAGGGTCAGTCAGCGATCGCGATGGTGGGCCAAGACTGGTCGGCTACAGGTACGGCGCTCGCACTCTCTCGGGTAGCACAGGGCGCCACCCCCAGCGCCACCCTCGCGCAGGTCTCCTCGGCCGCCTATATGCCAATCACAGGGCTTCTGATGCCGGGGCTCGAGGCCATCGGGCTCGAGTCGGGTAGTAGTGAGTTCAGGCGCAGTTTTCATCGCTTGACATCGCTCTCGCCGTTTCCGGGAACCCTGGCCCCGAGTGGTCGTTGAGGAGGGCCAGTTGCTATGAATCTGTCTCTGCCCGAGACGTTCTTTATGATGGCTATGGCGCTCTTCGGCGCACCCGCTGAGGTTACGCTCTTAGAGTCGGCACTGCCCGCTTGTGAGGCGCGCGATAAAACCGCACGCCACTGGCGAAAGACGAGGCCACAGGTTTTTGTACATAACGAAGCTCCCTGGTGCATCGTCGCGTCGCTGCATAAGGGCGCGTGGCATGCCGAGCAATGGCACCGCGAGGCTACACCCCACGCTTCTGCAGTCGGTATACCCGCCGCGGGTAACAAAAAATCTCACGGTTGGTCCGTGAAGATGCCGCTTAATGCCTTACCCGCTGCTGGCATAGCGTCGCAGCGTTATCGCGTTGCGCCAGGGGTGGAGATAGCCGCGCGTCACTACCCAGGAACGACACCAGCGCAAGCGCACCGACAGCTACTTTCTGCGCTGCTACCGCCCTCGGAACTCTCCACTGCACTGCGGTCTGCAATGCAGGGTCCATCGGACTATCTGTTGCACCGCTTCCCACTCGATAAGGCCATCGTCACGCTCGTCACGATGCATGCAGATGGGCTAGGCACTGTACAGGTTCAACTTACCGAGGCACAGCCATGAGGTGGCGCGCACGTAGGCCCCCGATAGGTGCAAGCGCTGTGGAGTATCTGCTGGGCCTCTCCCTGTTCTCCCTGCTTGCTTGGCATGGTCTGCATGACGATTGGCTCTCAGCAATGCAGGCCATCTGGAGACACAGTCTGTATCTGATTTCATCCCCCACCACTTAGGAGTTGATTGTGAAACTGATCTCGTCCCCCCTACTGCAGAGGCTGCGATCACCGCAGACGCTCATATTGCTTTCCGCGCTGGGCCTTGGTGCTGCTGCCACCTTTTTAAGTCACAGCGCTCAGAATCACGAACGCACTCTCATGAAGGAAAGCCTGATTCAGGCGGAGTCGCTCATCGAAGTGGTGGTGGCTGGCCGCGCATTACCTCGAAACGTGGTGGTCCGTGAGGAAGACTTGGCGGTGCGTCTGTTGCCACAGAGTTGGCTGCATGCGGAGCACGTCCATCCCGACACAGCTGACCTGGTGATTGGGGCACGGCTAAAGCGCGAAGTTGCCTCGGGGTCTCCAATCTCGGTAAGCGACACCGAGTCTCGCGATACTCCGAGTAAGACTCTCACGGTCCGACCAGGGTACCGCTTGTTGAGTCTTCCTGCGGATGAGACTTCTTCGGTCTCGGGTCTGATTCGGCCAGGTCACTGGATCGATCTCTGGGCATCTTCAGCGGTGCCGCTAGAAGCGGCCTCGATGCAATCGAATACCGACATTCGCGTGATACAGGCCTCTGCCCGACCATCGTTGCCGGCCGATCTCGTAGCCTCAGCGATTCGTGTGGTTGCAGTTGGTGGGGATACGCGGGCAACAAACACGTACCCTTCCGATGAAACCCTGGGCGCTACTCGCTACAGCAGCCTCACGATCGAAGTACCCGGAGATCTGGTGGCCCCTCTACTGGCCGCGCAGACGCGCGGGCGACTGATCGCTCTGCTTCGACCAGACGTGGTGTCCACCCCCGTATCTAAGCGGCCGCCGACGAGTGGTGCACGCGCCTTGTCTGCATCTTCCCCAAGTAGCGCACCACCGGTCGAAATCATCGTGCATTCTCAAGGAGGCCAGTCATGAGGAGCGGTCGTCTTTTAAGGGGGGCGTTCGCCCACTCTCTTCTTCTAGTGTTTTTGTTTGGTGGGCTTACTGTAGCCGGCGCTTCCGTCTCTGCCAGCCAAGGTCTTACTCCTTATACGCCACTTACTAATGTATCGGGCGACATCGTCCTTACTCTCGCGGAGGCCGATCTTCTTCGCCTTCCAGGTCTTCGGCGGGTTGTCGTCGGCGATGGCAGCATGCTTTCCGCTCAACCCCTTGATGATGGCTCGGTATTGCTCATTGGCAAGAAGCCCGGGCAGACCAGCATTCTCATCTGGGCAGAGGGACTTACTGGTGTGCGTAAGACTGTGGTTATTCAGTCGCCAGAGGCCGATCGTCTTGCGCGTGAGGTACGAACGGCCTTGGGTCGCGCGGACACCCGGGTGTCTGTCAATCCGGTCGGGGAGCAACTAGTACTCTCCGGGCAGGCCGACTCCCCCGAGCAGGCGGAGCGCTTAAAGTCGCTCGTGGAGCGCAATGCCAAGCTCGTCAACCTCACCCAGGCGGAGGGCAATGAGCAGATGATTGCCATGGAGGTGCGGTTTCTGGAGGTAAAGAAGAACGCACTGGAGAACTTGGGTATCCAATGGCAGACCCGTATGGCTGGGCCCATGGTGGGATTGGTGGGCGACTTCAAGACCAACAACACATTTCGCTCAACGAGCGACGGGCTTCTGAACCAGGGGGCACCGAACATCTCGGGGAACTTTCCGGGCACGGAGTCCGCTGCCTGGTCTCCCAAGGTCTCTCCTTTTGCCTTGTACTTTGGCATGCAGTCCACTCTCACCTCTGTGATTCAGTTTATGGAGCAGCAGGGCGATGCGGTGGTCCTGGCCGAGCCCATACTCTCGACCCGCAGCGGGGGCACGGCCAAGTTTCTCGCTGGTGGTGAGATTCCGCTTCCGGTTACCTCGTCTCTCGGGGCGAGCTCGGTGCAGTTCAAGCCCTATGGAATACGGTTCGAGATTCAGCCTCGAGTTTTGGATAACGGCGTTATTCGGGCGACGGTTACCACCGAACTCTCGACCGTAGACCCTGCTATTAGGGTGGGTGAACTCCCAGGCTTTCTCTCTCGGATGACCGAAACCCAGGTCAATCTTCGTGAGGGACAGACGCTGGTGATGTCTGGGCTTATCTCCGAAGAGAGCAGTCGCGTCACCGATAAGGTATCGGGCCTCGGCGATATCCCCGTTCTCGGGGCCTTGTTTCGCTCTAAAGACTTTCGCGACAAACGCAGCGAAATGGTGGTCATGGTAACGCCGCGATTCATTCGTCCCGATGATGCCTTTCATCGTGCGCGGCAGGCATGGTCGCAGGAGCAGATCGATGCGCACCGGGCTGCGAGTACTGCATCCAAGCAATCTACGAAAGATGCTAAGCAGTCCGCCGTACAGAGCCCGAAGACAGGCGAGGGGGTAACGCCGTGATCCGACTACAGATCTTTGAAGGTGTTCAGGCAAAAGAGATCAAGACCTTTGAAATGGGGCCCGTGGTGATTGGCACCCAGCGACAGGCGGACCTCATGATTTCCGGCCTGTCGCTGGGTAGTTGCCATGCCCAGATTGTTCAGCGTGCGGGAGGCTACTTTGTCTGTGACCAGGGCTTTCTGGCAGGATCGCGGGTGAATGGGCGACTTGTACATGATTACGGCCCCTTATCTGCGGGTGACGAGATCGCCTGCGGACGGTGGCGGTTTCGGGTTGATGCCCTTGATCTGGCCGCAGCCCCCCCAAAGGAGCCTCCTGCAGAATCACGGACCGCCGACACTGTCGCTCCTGTGGAAAGAGCATCGATACCCTCTGTCGCGGTCTCCATGG
This sequence comes from Pseudomonadota bacterium, assembly GCA_046047535.1. Taxonomy (GTDB): domain Bacteria; phylum Pseudomonadota; class Gammaproteobacteria; order Burkholderiales; family Burkholderiaceae_A; genus Hahnella. The sequence goes on along the minus strand of JBJOHS010000014.1, from coordinate 5,368 downwards.
AGGCCGCTGTGCAACGATTGCGCAGCGTGCTCGATTCGCGCCGTCGAGACTGGGGGGAGATGTCTGATAAGGCCCTACGGGATGAGACTTTGGCCCTCATAGAGTCTGAACTCGCCACTGATCTAAGCGCTATGCATTCAGACGTGGCGAAGCAGTTTTGCTTTGATCTGCTGGCCGAACTGGTCGGATTTGGTCCTATTGAACGGCTGATGCAAGACGCCGAGATTTCCGAAATCATGGTCAACGGCCCTTCTCAGATCTTCATCGAGAAGCGGGGAGTCTGTCAGCCCAGTGGCCTTGCCTTCTCTGGGTCAGACGGGCTGCGTCGCGTCATTGAGCGCATCTTCTTGCCTCTGGGACGACGTATCGATGATGGTAGCCCCATGGCCGATGGCCGACTGCCTGATGGATCCCGCGTGAACGCTGTCTTGTCGCCTCCCGCCATTGAGGGCCACAGCCTTACGATCAGGCGATTCTCTCGCACCACGATGGACCTTGAGGGCCTCTGCGCGAGTGGCGCCATGAGCGAGGAAATGTGTCGCTTTCTCACCGAAGCCGTGGTGACGAAGCGCAATATCGTGGTCACGGGAGGCACAGGCTCGGGGAAGACCACCCTGCTGAAGGCGCTCGCCCGCAAGATTCCTCTTCATGAACGACTGATCACCATTGAGGATGCGGCAGAGCTCCGGCTCGACGCACCGAATCTTGTGGCTTTGGAGGCGCGCGAACCCAACCAGGAGGGGCAGGGCGCCATCACCATTCGTGACCTTGTGCGTAATGCTCTGCGTATGCGGCCCGATCGTATCGTGGTGGGGGAGTGCCGCGGAGGCGAGGCGCTTGACATGCTACAGGCCATGAATACGGGGCATGAAGGTTCTTTGACCACGGTGCACGCCAACACCCCGCGAGATGCGCTGGCGCGGATTGAGGTGATGGTGCTGATGGCCGGCTTTGATCTCCCCTTAAAGGCGATTCGCGAGCAGATCGCCGCCTCGATTCAGTTGGTGGTCCATCAGCAACGCTCAGGCCATGGTAGCCGACGGGTGCAGGAGATCTGCGCAGTCACCGGGCTTGAGTCGGGTGTGTTGCAACTAGAAACCCTCTTTAGCTGGTCGGAGGGCCATTACATAAATCACGCGTTTGTAGAGCCTAACCCACACGCTCTCAATTGGAGTGCACGATGATCCAGGGACTTCAGCACATCCTGGTGGGCGCCTCTGTAGCGCTTTTGGTGGTCTGGCTCGCCCCACGACTCAGTGCGATCTTCTCTCGCCAAGAGGGCGTTCTGCGCCAGGCGTTTGAGCAGCATCATCGCTACCTCAAGCCGCAGGCGCTTCGTCTAGTTCTGCTCATCGCGTTTTGCCTATTGGCGATCGTCCTCTATCTTCTTCTGCAGACATGGCTCGTGATTCCTGTAGCCGCTGTACTTGCATGGATTGTGATTCCAGTGTTTCTGCGGGGGCTGAACATCCGGCAGAAGAAGCATCTGCAGCGTGCAATACCAGAGTTCTGCGACCTGATCTCCGCCTCGCTGCAGTCGGGGTCCTCTTTACGCACCGCTATTAGCCGGGCGGAGCAGGCCATCGAAGGGCCCTTGCGTGTCGAGCTCCATCAGGTGCTACGGGATATTCGGCTTGGCCATACGACCGATCAGGCCTTCGCGCTCTGGGCCCAGAGATCCCAGATGCCAGTGGTACACGACCTTGCGTTTTGTGTGCGGCTTTCGGCCCAGACCGGAGGCAACCTGGCGGAGGCCCTGATGCGCCTGGGGGAGTCGTTTCGTCAGCAGATCGCCCTGCAGGCAAAGGCTGCGGCCCTGACGGCCCAGGGCCGACTTCAGGCCCTGATCATGCTCGCCATGCCACCCTTGCTCTTCTTGGCAACGAGCGCCCTAGATCCGTTTGTTTCTGAATTCTTCTTGCAGACGCCGCTGGGTTTGGGCCTCGTAGCCGTGATGGGCGCTCTGGAGGTGGTGGGTGCGCTCTGGGTGCGTCGCATTGTCCGCTTTGAGGTCTGAACCATGCATGATCTTCACATCATTCTTTCGTCGGTGCTCTTTGGCTTGTCTGTCGCGGGGATTGCCTGGTGCGTCTTGCCCTATGTGCGAAATGCGTTTCAGCCTACCCGGTGGGCATGGCTTCTCAGCACGATGCAGACGCGGCGCCCTGCGGATGTGTTGCGTGAGGCGGCCGTCCGGCTCTGCCAGCGTTTGCGGCCGTGGCTTGCGCCTATCGTACGGCCTGATCCGAGTCTCCGCGGACGCCTACAACTGCTGGGTTTTGCACCGGATTTCGACGAAGCCTCCTGGATGGCCGCGCGGTTACTGCTGGGAATAGTGCTCCCCGCATTCGGATATCTCCTGCCGGATCTCTGGATGCGGAGTGCGGTGGCGTCAGAACGCGAAAAGGCACAGCGGGGATTTCCTGCGGTACTCGATGGGCTCGCCCTCTCGCTAGAGGCTGGCCAGTCCTTTACCCATGCGATGGGCCTCTCGGCCCAGAGGGCGGCAGATGGCCCAACGCAGCAATGGCGCCGTAGCCTTTCCCTCTTCGCCGCTGAGCTGCGCTCCGGAGGGTCAAAGGCCGCAGCGGTGATGCGATTACAAAACGCCTTGCCTCTGCCCGTGGTGCAGCAGTTTGGCGCGCTGTTACTGGTGGCTGATCAGGCGGGCTTGAGTATGGGGAAAATTTTGCGTGCCCAGTCTTCGCAGGCGCGACGACTCTATCAACTGCAGATTGAGGAGCGTGCCATGAAGGCCCCGGTAAAGCTCATGGGGCCGCTTGTCTGCTGCATTTTTCCGTGCACATTTATCGTATTGCTCGCGCCTCTCTTGGTGAAACTTACTGAGTCGCTTGGGGCTAGCGTATGACGAACGCTGCGGATGCTTTGCCCGGATTCTCGGTGGGCATAGCCATTAAATTTTTTCAACGGCTACTGGGTATCCACGGTCCACAGGGCCGCAACGGTGCAGTCTGGTTTCCGGGGTGCAGGTCGGTGCATACCCTCTGGACGCGAACCCCCCTTTGCATCGTCTTTCTTTCTCAGGACAGACGCGTTTTGTCCTGGTGCGTGTCGCACCGGGGAGGCATCTATCGACATCCCGAGGCCCATTCTGTTCTTGAAATTGATCTTGCCTTTCTGCCAGAGAGACAGGTGACTGATAGCGTTGTTCAACATGCAGTGGCGCGCTTACCGCGTTCCGTGTCGCATGACAAAAGAACGGTCAGTACTCCTTCCGGAATAGCCATGGTCGAGGCGCTGATTGCAGCACCGATTGTTCTTCTGCTGGGGCTACTGGTTGTGCAACTCATTCTCTTGGCACACGGACGGCTCGTGGTGGGCTATGCCGCTGCGGAGGCGGCACGTGCAGCGGCTTCGGGGCAGGTGACGGCCACTGCGATTGATACTGGGCTGCGCCGGGGCCTCTTGCCACTTTTGGGGGTGTCTGCACAGCAGAACGCGCCTGGTTTGGATGATCTTGCTGCCGCCACGGTGCGTGGGCAGATGCACTACTTGCGTGGGAAGGCCGAGGGCTGGATTCGATGGAACTTACTCTCGCCGAGCCCGGCCACGCTTGCCGACTGGGGGCAAGGCGCCGAGCAGGCGGTGCCCCCCGCGCAGTGGTTCGCAGGCGCTTTTCCTTCACCACGATCTGGGTTTGTGACACCCCCATCGGGGGCGCCTGCGGTGGGACGCAGCTCTGGCCAGTCATTTCTTGATGCGGGGGTCATTCAGTTGCAGGTTTCGGTGGGTCTACCTCTGCATGTGCCGCTGGCTGGCCCGTTGCTCGCGCGCAGTCTGGCCTGGTGGCGAGGCTGCGCGGCCACCGATGCAGCCACCTTAGGAAGCCTTCGATTGCATACGCCACGACCTTTTGGTGCCATGTCTTCTGCATCTGCACAGGCAGATCTCACCGACTGCCTACTCCTGCGTGGGTCGTCTCGGTTGGGCGCATTTCTGCAGAGCACTGCACGGCTTCCGGTACGGGTTGTGGCGGTGGCGCAGGCGCAGACGGTTTTCTCTGCGCAGACCCTGCCGCCCCGTTAGCAGGCTGTCCCTGAACGCCGAGTAAAGCGCCCCCTTTTTTGTCTAAACCAGGTGGGCGTACAGCGTCTGGCCGTTGGCGGAGGCAAAGAGTTGCTTCGCCCGCACCATACTATCGATAGCGGTTTCCAGTCCCTCTCGCACGGAGACATTCAGAATGCGACAGGCGTGCTGGGACACCTGGGCGCTGCTGAGATGGACCACAAACTCTTCCGTATCCACGACCTCGCGGTCGAGCATGAGAAACTTCACAAGAACCTTTAGCGCGTACTGGGCATGCTTCTGTGGCTGAGCCCGCAGAAAGGCAAGCCGTGTTTCTGCGCGCTCAAGCGCAGCGCCGACATCGAAAAAAATTGGGCCGTGGCCGGGAATGACGCACGAGGGCTGCAGGCCTCGGATGACCTCCAGAATGGCCTCTTGTTCAGCAAAGCCGCTCTCACCAGCAAGTTCTGGGAAGATTACGCCAAAGCCATCGCCCCAGAGGGCATCGGCCGAGATTAAGATTCGGCGCTCCTCTTGAAACAGAACGATCGACTCTGGATCGTGCCCAGGCGCGGCATAGACCCGCCAGGGGAGTTCGCCAAGCCTAAGGAGCTGCCCAGGGGCGATGGGCTGCGTGGGGGTAAACCGATCACACCGTTGGCCTGTGGCATGAAAGCTCAATGCTGCTTCATTCCATTGGCGGGCGGCATCAAACGATGCCTCGGGTACGAGAGTGTCGCAGGGGTGTTTGTCGGCAAGCAGCCGGTTACCCCCGCAGTGGTCGGAGTGCAGGTGGGTATTCACAATGCGCTGCAGCGATCGACCGGCACAGGCATGATCGACAAGCCGGTCTGTCAGGCCCTTGTGCTTGATATATCCCGTATCGACAAGGCTTGCCTGTCCTGCGTTGTCGTGAAATACGACCTGGTTGCTCGAGAGCCAGTCACGTTCAATGAAGACCATCGAGGCGGGCAGTATGTGGGCGGCGTCTCCCTGATGACTCATAAGCTATTTCGGGCCTTTGGTTGCGGGCTGGTGTTCACGCCGCGTATCTAGCTGGGAGACCACGGCACGCTTCTCGGCATTGGTCATCTGACCCCAGTGGGCGATCTCATCGATGGTACGAAGACACCCCAGGCAGTAGCCTGTCTCTGGAGAGAGGCTACAGACCGAAGTGCACGGCGAGGGAACAGGGGCGTCTTGCATCTGGGCTAAAGAATACCCTAGCGCTCTCCGTCTGGCCCCGGAATCCTTGCCATTGACGGGCCTAGCTGCTTGGAGGTTCAATGGCCGTACGACAAATACGATAGGAGACTTCTGCGATGGCGACCCATGCCGCTTC
>JBJOHS010000013.1:0-11464 GCA_046047535.1 Pseudomonadota bacterium | reverse complement strand
GACTGTTCGCCAGCGGCTGTCCTTAAGGGGATTGGCAAGCCTATAATCCTTAAGACCAATACCAATAAGCCCAACGCGGGAGGAGTCAGTAGATCATGCGGATTATTCTTTTAGGTCCCCCAGGGGCGGGCAAGGGCACGCAGGCCACCTTCATTAAAGAGAAATACGGTATTCCACAGATCTCCACTGGCGATATGCTGCGGGCGGCGGTGAAGGCTGGTACCCCGCTGGGCATCGAGGCCAAGAAGGTAATGGATGCAGGCGGCCTGGTGAGCGACGACATCATCATTAATCTCGTCAAAGAGCGTCTGACTGCCCCCGACTGTGCCTCCGGATATCTTTTCGACGGCTTTCCACGCACGATTCCGCAGGCGGAGGCCATGAAATCTGCTGCGGTCAAGATCGACGCGGTTCTCGAAATACAGGTCGCTGACGAAGACATCATTGACCGGATGAGTGGCCGACGCGTGCATGTGGCAAGCGGCCGCACTTATCACATCAAATTCAACCCGCCTAAGCAGGAGGGCAGAGACGACGTCACCGGCGAGCCACTCATTCAGCGCGATGACGATCAGGCAGCCACCGTACGCAAGCGCCTCGAGGTCTATCACCAGCAGACCCGACCGCTCGTCGACTTCTATGACGCCTGGGCCGCTACCGGCGACTCGGCTGCTCCGAGACTCATTAGCATCTCAGGAACCGGAAGCGTGGAAGAGATTACGTCGAGGGTGCTGGCGGCACTGGCCTAATTACCGAGTCGACCAGACAGGCCTCGACCATCGGGAGCCCGTTATCTCGGGCAAAACCACAGACGAAGTCCCATGCCATCGGCTCTAGATCTTGCAGCCGCGTATCGACTGCCACACATTTGATGCCGGCAACCACGACAGGCTGGGCATACGGGGAATAGCCTACCGCCGCCACGTGCGACGTACCGGCAGGTCGATAGCCGGGGCGAAAAGGCGCCATAACCCCGGCGAGTCGTTCTGCCCAGTCACTCGGACGAAAGCTGCCTCCGTCTAAGGTCTGGCCTTGGATCAGGAACAACCGCGGTTCGGCAGCCATGTAAGTCTCATAAATAAAGCGGTATCCTAGCAGTTTATAGCCCGATTGTTGCGATGCAGCTTAAACCCCCCGCCCTTATGAATACCTACGCCCGTCAGCCGGTGGCCTTCAGCCACGGCCAGGGGAGCTGGGTCTGGACGACCGACGGTCGCCGTTGTCTCGATGCCCTCTCGGGGATCGCCGTCAACACCCTTGGGCACAACCATGCGCGCCTCACCGCAGGCCTGCGCGAACAGGTGGGTAAGCTTATTCACACATCCAACATTTATGGGATTCCCCTGCAAGAGCAACTCGCCGAGCGCCTTCTCGCCTTGTCGGGCATGACCAACGTCTTTTTCTGTAACTCAGGGCTTGAGGCCAATGAGGCCGCAATTAAGCTCGCGCGCAAGCATGGGCACAACAAGGGCTATGACGCTCCCAAAATCATTGTCTTTGAGGGGGCCTTTCATGGCCGGTCTTTGGCCACCCTATCGGCCACCGCAAACCCCAAGGTCCACAAGGGGTTTGAACCCTTGGTCGAGGGGTTTATTCGCGTGCCTCTCAACGACCTCTCCGCCATCCAGACCGCGCTGGCACAGAATCCAGACGTTGCCGCGGTTTTCCTCGAGTCCATCCAAGGCGAAGGCGGTATCCGGCCAGCCGAGATTGCCTTTCTCAAAGAGTTGCGCGTTCTCTGCTCGACCCACGACATACTGCTTATGCTCGATGAGGTGCAGTGCGGGATCGGCCGCACCGGTAAATGGTTCGCCCACCAATGGGCCGATGTTCTGCCCGATGTCATGCCGCTTGCCAAGGGCCTCGGCTCAGGCGTGCCAATCGGCGCGGTAGTGGCCCATGGGGGGGCGGCCAGACTTTTCGAGCCTGGAAACCATGGCACCACCTTTGGGGGGAACCCTTTGGCGATGCGGGCAGGCCTGGAGACGCTTGCCGCCATCGAAGACGAGGGCCTGTTGCAGAATGCTGCAGACCGCGGCGCACAGATCCGGAAGGGCCTTGAGGACGGGCTGTCAGGACTACCTGGCGTTACCGAGATCCGGGGGCAAGGCCTAATGATTGGCATCGAACTTGAATCTGCCTGTGGGGCGCTGGTGGGTAAAGCCCTCGATGCTGGGCTACTGATTAATGTGACCGCAGACCGTGTCGTGCGGCTCCTGCCCCCCCTCGTACTCCGGCCAGAGGAGGCCGATCAGATTGTCTCCCTACTAGTACCCCTGCTGCGCGACTTTCTTATGGTTGGAGCAGGTGGCGCTGTCTCTGGAGGGCGGGCAGCCTAACCATGGGTATCCCGGCACCGATCATGCAACACTTTCTGCAATTCAAAGACCTTGACCAGGCAACGCTTGACTACCTTTTCACCCGAAGTCGCGTAATCAAAGACCGTTTTAAGCGCTACGAGCGGTACATGCCCCTACAAGACCGAACCCTGGTCATGATCTTTGAGAAACAATCGACCCGTACTCGGCTGTCTTTCGAGGCAGGCATGCACCAGCTGGGCGGTGCCGCGATTTACCTCAATACCCGCGACACCCAGCTTGGTCGAGGAGAACCCGTCGAAGATGCTGCCCAGGTTATTTCTCGCATGTGCGATCTCGTCATGATTCGCACCTACGAACAAGACATCATCGAGCGATTCGCTGCCCATTCGCGGGTTCCCGTAATTAACGGACTCACCAACGAATACCACCCCTGCCAGATCCTCGCCGATATTTTCACCTTCATCGAGCACCGTGGGGACATCAAAGGAAAGACGGTGGCCTGGATCGGTGACTCTAACAATGTCTGTAATACCTGGTTGCAGGCGGCCGAGATTCTGGATTTTCAGGTACGGGTCTCAACGCCCCCAGGCTACGAGGTGGAGGCCGAGCGCGCGGGCCTGCACTCTACTGGACACTTCAGGGCTTTCTCCGATCCGCTTGAGGCCGTGCGCGGCGCAGACCTTGTCACCACCGACGTCTGGACAAGCATGGGGTTTGAGGCAGAAAACGAGGCCCGAAAGAAGGCCTTTGAACACTGGTGTGTTGATGCCGAGATGATGGCAGCAGCAGGACCGCATGCCCTCTTCATGCATTGCCTGCCCGCGCATCGGGGGGAAGAGGTCTCTGCAGAAGTGATTGATGGACCTCAGTCAGTCGTCTGGGATGAGGCAGAAAACCGCCTACATGCCCAGAAGGCACTCATGGAATTCCTATTGCTCGGTAGGGTCGAAGACTAGCGGCTAAGACGTTACAGGGCAGCGATGCCCGCCTTGGCCACCTGCGCATCTTCAAACGACTTCACGGCCGAGACCCCCACCGCACCAACGCAGTAGCCATCCACGAGAATTGGCACGCCGCCTTCGAGCATTCCCTCAAGTTCAGGCGCAGACAAAAAGGCGGTGCGTCCGTTATTGATGATGTCTTCATAGATTTTGGTCTCTCGCTTACCCATCGCTGCCGTGCGGGCCTTCTGCGGCGCGATGTAGGCCGAGGTTATCGGCGCTCCATCGAGACGTTGAAACCAGAGCAAGTGCCCTCCTTCATCGCAGATGGCGATGGCTACCGCCCAGTTGTTTTTGCGGGCCTCGGCCACCGCCGCTGTACCAATACGCTCGACATCTTCCAGTGTCAGGCTAGGCTTCTGAATCACCATTTTCTCCTTAGGTAAGAGTTTCTTCCGACGCGGAAATAAAAGCCGCCACCGCCTCAATCTGCGTTGCCGGCAGAAGCGAAGGGGCATGGCCCGTATCGGCCACCTCGAGCAGGCGGGCCCTCGGCCCACGATGCTGCATATCTGCTGCGGTCTGGGCCGACAAGAGATCGCTGTCCACACCCCGTACAACCAGCGTCGGGCAGGTGATCGCGTCATAAAGCGGCCAGAGCACCAAGTCTGGTATCTCGGCCTGCCCAGCCGCATGGGCAAGGCGAAAGGGCTCCGCGATGTCTGGGTCGTAATGAAACCGAAAGGCCCCCTGTATCGCAGCCATAGCGCGCAGGTCGGCCTCAGAGCGCGGGAAACAGCCCGGGTCGGGTGTCCAGGCGCGCCGCCCGCCGACCGGCTTCTGCCGGCCTATCATCTTCCAGTCGCTGCGGGCTGTATGCCACTCCAGGGGCCGCACCACTGAGGCAGCCAGCAGCTCCCACTGCGCTTCGTTATGGGGGCCGAATGACGCAAAGAGCTGGCGGGCCGCCGCAGTGGCCTCACCAAAACGCTCAAAGACCGGCTGCTGCCCGACATACTGTCCAATCCGGGCTAGCGCCTTTCCCGAAATCACCGCGCCCACATCATTGAGCACGAGAGACCGAATCGCGACAGAACCGAACAAGGCCTGCCTCTGCGGATGGCCGAGAATTGTTAAAGCAATCAGGCCGCCCATCGAGGTGCCGACCCAATGGGCGGAGGAAAGCCCAATCTGGCTAAAAAGCGACTGCATATCTTGGGCGTATTGGCCAAGGTGATAATGAGATGGGTCGTCGAGCCAGTCAGAGTCTCCTCGGCCGACGATGTGCGGGCAGAGCACCCGATACCGATGCGAAAGATGGCTGGCAAGCGGCAGGAAGTCGAAGGCCGACCGGGTTAGACCATGCACACAGACCACCACCGACGGATTGTGTTCGTCGCCAAACTCCAATACCCGCATGACATGCGGCCCTGCAGGGCTCTCACAGGCAATGGAATGAATACGCGCGCAGGCCATGATTTCGCTATTCTTGCAGACTTCATCACAACAAGGACGAAGACCATGAAACTCTTAACTGGCAAGGTCGCCCTGGTAACCGGATCCACCAGCGGCATCGGTCTAGGCATGGCCGAGGCGCTCGCCGACCAGGGTGCCGACATTGTGCTCAACGGCTTTGGAGATGCCCAGACCATTGCCCAGGTAGAGAAATCGATTCAGGCCCGTGGTGTGAAGACGTTCTACCACAGTGCAGACATGTCGAAACCGGCCGAGATTGCCGGTCTCATTCGGGATGCCGAGTCGACCCTTGGCCGCATAGATATCTTAGTAAACAATGCCGGCATTCAACATGTCAGCCCCATTGAAGAGTTTCCGGTCGACAAGTGGGATGCCGTCATCGCCATCAATCTCAGCTCCGCCTTCCACACCATCCGCGCGGCGCTACCCGGCATGAAGGCCCGAGGCTATGGACGCATTATCAACATTGCATCGGCCCACGGTCTCGTAGCGTCAGTACAGAAGGTGGCCTATGTGGCTGCTAAGCACGGGCTAGTGGGCCTCACCAAGGTGGTCGCCCTAGAGACCGCTCAGACACCCATCACCTGTAACGCCATCTGCCCGGGCTGGGTACTGACGCCACTTGTGCAGAAGCAGGTAGACGCGCGCGCCCAGGCCCAGAACCTGTCCCCCGAAGAGGCTAAGCGTCAGTTGCTCTTAGAAAAGCAGCCCTCCGGGGAGTTTGTGACCCCGGCACAGCTCGCGGGATTGGCAGTCTTTCTCTGCTCACCGGCTGCCGACCAGGTGCGCGGAGTGGCCTGGAATATGGACGGTGGCTGGGTCGCCCAGTAGTCGAGGATCCCACCGCACCGGATGCCAGAAGCGACGTCGAGAGACGGCGGCCGCCTCAAACTCGGGCGTCTTTCCTCGCCAGACAAGCCGCAGGTCTCCCTCGAGATCGGTTCGGCGTTCGGTAATGCCGAGTCTCTGCAGACGCCTCAAGACCTCGGGGTGTGGGTGGTTGAAGCGGCTGCGGTAGCCCGCCTGAAAGACAACCGCCGCAGGCCCCATCGCCGAGAGAAATCGGCTGCCCGATGAGCCACGGCTCCCGTGATGGGCCGCGAGCAGCACCAAGGGGGCACCCCCACGAGAGGGCGCATCCTTCCGCAGCCAAGGGGCACGCTCCAGAAGTTCCTCCTCCTGCAGCTGAGGAATATCCCCGGTGAGGAGAATACGTCTGCCCTCGCCATCAATGACCTCCAGCACGCAGGAGTCTTCGTTCTCTCCCGTACGGTCGGCCGGGGCGGCCGCCTCGCCGAAGGGATAGACAAACCGAAACCAGACGCCGTCCCACACCCAGCTCTGGCCGAGTTGGCAACGGTGCATGGGTACTACGGATAGGCCTTGGGCAGTCGGTCGATTGCCAAATGCACCCCGGGGGATACTCGTATAGACCCACGGGGGACGATGCGAATGCACCAGTGCATCGAGGCCCGAGGCATGGTCGTCATCCCCATGCGAGATGACAAGCCCATCAATCCTTCGAAGACCAAGGGCATAGAGTTGAGGGATAACGATCCGTTCTGCGGCATGGGTCTGCCCCATGGTTGGCCCGGTATCGTAGACCAGGGTGTGTCGGGCAGTTCGCAAGACCACAGCCGTCCCTTGCCCAACGTCGAGAAATCGGGCCTCAACCTCCCCGGCCTGTGGCCGTGCGGGAACGCCAAAAAACACTGTCAACAGCCCGAACCAGGCGAGATGTCGCAGTCGGGGCAGCCCCTCGTTAAGCGCAACAAGCACAGACACCGAGGCAACCAGACTCGCCCAGAGCGGCGGTGCATGCCAGGAGAGGCTGGCCCAGGACCAGTCTGCGCACCAGACAAGAAAAACAAAAAGCCAGTCGAATACCGCATGCCCCCAGATGAGCGGCTCCACGATGCCAAAGAAAGCGACCAGCGCCCCTACCATCGCCATCGGCGTCACCACGAAGGTGACCACCGGAATCGCCACCGCATTAGCCAATGGCCCCACCAGAGAGACCTGATGAAAAAAAGCAATCGTTAAGGGCGCAAGCCCCAGCGTGATGGCAGCCTGGGCGGCCACTGCACCGCCGAGGGCCGTCTTCCGGTCAGAAAGACCAAAGAGAATCGCGACAGCGAAAAATGAGAGCCAGAATCCCGGCGCCAGTGGTGCAATAGGGTCCATCACCAAGACCACGAGGAGCGTGAGCGCAATCACGCCCCAGCGCTGGGCCCGCAGGCCAGTCAGGCTGGCCACAGCGGCCACTGTCACCATCACCGCCGTGCGCTGTGCGGGAATGTTGAAGCCCGCAAGCAGGGCGTAAGCAATCGCCGCAAGGCTTGCGCCAGCGGCGCAGGCGATCGGTACGGGGAGATACAACGCCACCCGAAGGCCAAGGCGCCCAAGGGCCCGCCATAAAACGCGAACCAGGAGTCTGGCAAGCAGCGCAAACATCGTCACATGCATGCCCGAAATCGACATTAGATGCGAGACCCCCGTCTCGGAAAACACTGCCCAGTCGCCTGATGCGATGGCCCGCTGGTCACCAACCACAAGGCCGGACATCACCCCGACATGGCGCGCATCGGGGAGAGCCATGGCGATGGTCTGTCGAATCCCCTCACGCGCGCGGTCAATCCAGAGTGAGGGCCCGGCCACTGCCGCCGGTGATAGGCCGATGGGCACCGGATCATGCTTACCCGTCGCGACCCGACCCACGGCGCGGACGCGACTCTCAAAGAGCCAAGTCTCAAAATCAAACCCATAAAAGTTACGGCTGCCGGCTGCCGCCCGCAGGCGAAGCACCGCCTGCCATCGGTCCCCAGCAATGAGACGCTTGGGAATAGCGCGGTCGGGCGCCGCAGGCCAACTCAGCATGGCCAGAAAGGGCCGCTCCAGAGGTTGTGGTGGCGCTGTCAGAGAAGCTCCAGCATTAAGCGCCACCACTTCGGCCTCGAAACGCCATGTCGGTGGTCGATGCAGACCGTCACCCGGATCAAATACAGGTAGATCGACCACCGTAAACGCTACGGTGACCGCCTGCCCCTCCTGTTCTGGGCTGATACCCGACGAGAGAATGGCGCCGGCACGAAGACTGCCCCAGGCCGCCATGGCCAAGGCCACCACAAGCGCAACAAACGGAGTCGTCAGATGCGTCCGGTACCGGGCAGCGACTCCCTGCCTAGCCATTAGCCGCGACAAAGCAGCCCAGAGCATCAAGACCCCCACCGCGGCGCCTGCAAGTACGAGCGGCGACCAGCGTACTGGCTGCATCAGAAACACCCCGAGCCCTGCCAGCCCGGCTAGGGCAACCCCATGCACGGTCATTCGAGTTGTCCGTGCTTAAGAGGAAAGAGAGGAGGAGTGTCCTTCTGTAAGAGCGGCAGCCAGCCGCGGCAGTGCCCGGCAGGCATTCATGCGGCTCTGATCGGCAACCTGGTGTGTCTCTAGGCCTCGTAACTCCGCCAGCACAGCCCCAATAGCCGGAATCTGGTCTGGCCGATTGGCCTCGCCCTTCGCCATCCAGGCAGGTGCGATGTCGGGACTGTCGGTCTCGAGTACCCAGCTCTGCGCCGGAACCTCGGAGGCAAGACGCCGAATCTGCAGGGCCCTGCTGAAGGTCATGGCACCCCCAAAGCCCAGTACGAGACCCTGATTGATAAAAGCCTGGGCCTGATTGAGACTGCCATTAAAGGCATGGGCAATACCCCGCGAGACGCCAAAGCGTCTAAGTCCCGCGCAGACCTGGTCCTGTGCCTTACGGACATGGAGTAACACCGGAAGATGAGCGTCTCGGGCAAGGCGGAGTTGTTCGTTATACAGATCGTGCATACGGCCCCTATGAAGATCAGGTAGGAAGAAGTCCAGCCCAATCTCGCCGACCGCTACCAGCTTGGGGTCGTCCCGATGGGCAATAAGGGCATTCTTCAAAACCAGCAGGGCATCTTCTTCTAGACGATTGACCGAACAAGGGTGCAGGCCCAGCGCATAAAAAACATCAGAATGTCGATGGGCCATGTCAATGACTGCCGCAAAATTCTCCGGACCCACCGCAGGCACCACAACCGCCCGGACCCCCTCCTCCCGGGCCAACTGCAGACAGTGATCGGGATCTTTCAGAAAATCGAGGTGGCAGTGGGTGTCGACCCAGAGCGGCATCATGGGAGCCTAACGAAGCGTATGCCGCCCTTGGACGCTATCTGCCCAGACCGCCTTGAGGCCTCTGCGCGGACTGCACAGACTGGGCATCTCGGGGTAAGAGGGTCAGCCTGCGACTACATCGATCTGCTAGCCCGAGGTCGTGGGTTACCACCACCAGGGCCGCCTGCATCGTCTTGGTCTGTGCAAGAAAGAGGTCAAACACCTCTCGGGCGGTGTCCTGGTCTAGATTACCGGTGGGCTCATCGGCGAGCACAATACGGGGCTGCGTCACCAGCGCCCGAGCAATCGCCACCCGCTGCCGCTCACCCCCGGAGAGCTTTCCAGGGATATGGTCTAGACGGTGCCCAAGCCCCACCGCGGCGAGCATCTCCGCCGACCGACGGGCCGCCTCAGCCGATCCCATCCGGCGGATTCGCAGAGGCATTGCGACATTTTCCAGGGCCGAGCACTCAGCAAGAAGATGATGAAACTGATACACAAAGCCGACCGACCGGTTGCGCATTCGTGTGCGATCGGCATCAGACATGGAGAAGATGTCCTGCCCATCAATCAGGACCTGCCCCGAGGTGGGCCGATCAAGCCCACCCAGCAGATGCAGAAGGGTGCTCTTGCCCACCCCTGATGGGCCCACCACCGCAAGGCTCTCGCCGGCGCCCACGGCAAGGCTAAGCTGAGAAAAAGGACAGACCTCACGCGGACCATCACGAAAGCATCGGCCTAGGGACACCGCCTCTAAGACGGCGGGCTCTGAGGGCTCTGAGGGCTGCAGCGAATCAGTCATAGCGCAGAGCCTCCGCTGGGTCTAGCCGGGAGGCACGCCAACTCGGATAGAGGGTAGCCAGAAGGGATAACGCGAAGGCCGCAGGCACGATTGCCCAGAGGTCTTCGGCACGCAGATCGGAGGGCAGCCTGTCAATCAGATAGACCCCCTTGGGCAGCACCTGAAAGCCAAACCACTGCTCCACCAGGCCGACAAGACTATCGATGTTCCAGGCCCCTAGTACCCCCAAGACAAGGCCGAGAACTACCCCCAAAAATCCCAGGCTCGCGCCCTGCACGACAAAGATGGCCATGATCGATCGGCTCTGGGCACCCAGCGTTCGCAGGATGGCGATATCGGCCCGCTTATCCATGACCGTCATGACCAGCATCGAGACCAGATTAAAGGCCGCGACCGCGATGATCAGCATCAGAATGACAAACATCATCCGCTTTTCGAGTTGAACCGCAGCAAACCAATTTCGATTCTCGAAGGTCCAGTCGCGAACCACGAGGCCTGCTGCCAAGGCCGGCTGAATCTGTAGGCTGGCTACCGGGGCCTGCTGCATATCATCGAGTCGTGCACGAATCCCCTGGCTCGATTGGCTACGGAAAAATCGTAGCGCGTCGTCCATCGCCACGAATACAAGGCTCGCGTCGTAGTCATAATGGCCCGAGGCGAAGACCCCCACGAGCTGAAACGACTTCATGCGCGGAAGGACCCCCATCGGGCCCGCCCCCGGGTCGGCGGTGGTGAGCATCACTGAGTCGCCGATCCGCAGGCCTAGGCTGTTGGCCAGTTCGCGTCCAACGACCATACCAAACTGGCCGGGCTGAAGATCGGTAAGCCGCCCCGCCTGCAGACCGGCCAGCGCAGGGCTCACCGCAGGCTCACGCTGGGGGTCTATACCCCGCACCAGGACCCCCTTGAGTTGGTCTCCGCGCGAGGCCATGGCCTGCCCCACCACAAAGGGCGCCGTAGCAATTACATGCGGACTCGAACGTACTGCCGTCTCTGCGGCAGGCCAGTCAACCGGATCATAGGCAGGCGCGATGACTTCGAGGTGCGACAAGACCCCGAGCATACGGTCACGTACTTCCTTCTGGAATCCATTCATCACCGACAATACGATGATCAACGCGGCCACGCCCAGCGCAATACCGGCAGTCGCCATTGCAGAAATGAAGCTGATAAATTTAGTCGACCGGCCAGAACGCGTATAACGCAGGCCAAGCTGTAGCTCATAGAACATGGCTCGAGTGTGCCATATGTGCCATAGTCAACGACGATGCCTGATCGCCCAACGCCCCGCCCAAACACCGCCGGCAATGCCGCCGCCGAGGCCCCTCTCACCCAGACCACCGACCGGCGCCTTCTCGGGCTTGCCGACTGCCTGCTGCGGTCCCGCAGTGACCCGGCCGCGCGAGGCGATATTCTGATCATCGAATCTGGTCTGCTCTCGGCCGACGCGCACGCAACGATCGTTCGCGCACTACCCCCGGTGATGCTGCCCGCGGCGGCTGAGGGCCTCCGGATGCTCCACGGTATGCCCCACCACGATCTCGATGATCCATGGAAAGAATCCGATAGCGCGGTGATGCCAGGGGCACTCAGGGCCTATGCAGCCGCGCTCGAGGCCAGCGGTCTTGTACTTCGGCCCAACGCCTCTATTCCCTGGGCGGCCTGGAGCGCCATGGCCGAGGGCCTAGAGCCCGCGCCAGATGAGTTTTGGATACAGCTTCTTCCCTGCCGCCTCGGCCTGAGTGCGCAGGCGGTTGGCCTCATTCCTCTTGGCCCCAACGGAT
>JBJOHS010000012.1:0-19547 GCA_046047535.1 Pseudomonadota bacterium | reverse complement strand
TCTTGCCGCCTATGATGGTGCAGATCTCGCTGAATATGGGCTGGGCTATTCTTAATGCGGCAGGCCTCTCCTTTATCGGCCTTGGGGTGCGTCCGCCAACGCCGGAGTGGGGAATCATGGTCGCCGAAGGAGCAAGTTTCATCGTCTCCGGAGAATGGTGGCTCGCACTCTTTCCCGGTCTCGCCCTCATGACAGCCGTCTTCACATTCAACCTCATGGGTGACGGCATGCGTGATCTCGTCGACCCCGCGCGAAGGACATAACCATGCCGGTCGCACCCTCCCTCCAAAGCACGCATCCGCTTTTGTCAGTGAACAACCTTTCGGTTGAATTCCGCACCCGCCAGGGATCAGTGACGGCAGTCAAAGATGTCTCCTTCGCCCTACACCGCGGACAGACGATTGGCATCGTGGGGGAGTCGGGCTCAGGCAAGTCGGTGACCTCGTACGCGGTGATGCGCATCCTCGATCGTGCTGGGTCCATTACCGCGGGGTCCGCGGAGTTCAGTGGAATTCGACTAGATCAAGCACCCGAATCCTTGATGAAAGATCTGCGCGGCCGCGAAATCTCAATGATCTTTCAAAATCCCCGCGCCGCCCTCAATCCGATTAGAAAGGTCGGCGAACAAATCGCGGATGTTCTAATTGAACATGCCCAGGCGACGCGGACCAGTGCGAAAGAAAAGGCGGTGGAGGCGCTTCGTCGGGTACAGATCAAGAACCCGGAGGAGCGTTACCACGCGTATCCCTTCGAACTCTCTGGCGGAATGTGCCAACGTGTGGTGATCGCCATGGCCCTCGCCTGCAGTCCTCAGGTACTCATTGCAGACGAACCGACGACCGGCCTAGATGTCACCACCCAGCGCACCGTGATGGACCTCATTCGTACGCTCACAACGACCCATGGGCTTGCCTCTATTTTAATTACACACGATCTGGGGCTAGCCGGTGAGTATTGCGACAGTATTATTGTTATGGAGCAGGGCCTGGTCGTCGAGGCAGGTTTAGCGCGAGACCTCTTTAGCCGTCCGCAACATCCTTATACCCAACGTCTGGTTAAGGCCACGCCGCATCATGCCCGGACCCTGCGTGACCTGCTTCCAGAGGCACCCCACGACCCTACGCAAGAGCCGCCAGGGTTCGGTGCGCCCGAAGGGGCTGCACCTCTGCTTGACGTCGTCAGTCTGCGCAAGGAGTACCCTCGGCCACGCAGCCTACAAGACTGGATACATGGCAGACGGCCAGAGCCCTTCGTTGCCGTGGACGACATCTCCTTTAGTGTGTTCCCAGGCGAGAGCGTCGGGTTAGTCGGCGAGTCTGGATGCGGTAAATCCACGACCTCCTCAATGATCGCCCGACTCCTCGCCCCCAGCGGAGGGAGTATCTGGTTTAGGGGCAAGGACATTAGCCTGTTGAATAGCGGACAGCTCTCCCAGACGGGCCTCCGCGCCCAGATTCAGATGGTCTTTCAAGACCCAACAGAGAGCCTTAACCCTCGAACCACTGCTGCGCAGGCCATTGCCGACCCCCTCGAACAGCTGTGCGGCATCACCGATCGCCAGGCCCTGCATAGCCGTGTCTGCAGCCTTGCCCAGCAGGTCGGCCTCGACATCGCATTACTCAGTCGGCTGCCGCACCAGCTCTCGGGCGGCCAGAAGGCCCGCGTAGGAATTGCCCGTGCGCTCGCGACCGAGCCCGAGCTGCTTATTCTCGATGAGCCCACGGCTGCCCTTGATGTCTCGGTGCAGGCCGTTGTCCTCAATCTGCTGGCAGATCTCAAGGCGCGCCTTGGCATGGCCTATCTCTTTGTAAGCCATGACCTCGAGGTGGTCCGCCTCCTCTGCGATCGGGTCTTGGTCATGCGTGCCGGGCAGATCGTCGAATCGGGTACGACAGATCAGGTCTTTCATGCGCCTACAGGCGACTACACGAAAACACTACTCGCCGCCGCACCACGCTTTCCAGAAGACGCACCCCTATGATGACGACACCATTCACAATCACCGAGCTGCAGAGCGCCTACAACCAGGGTTTGTCTGCACGCAGTCATATTCGCCAACTCTGGGAGGCACTCCAGTCGCTCGGTGTCGCGCCCAAGGGTGACCCCGCCCTGCTGTATCTTCCAGACTGGGCCCAGGTAGAGTCGCAACTCCAGCAAATTGAAGATCGGCCGATCGCAAGCCTTCCGCTCTATGGCATTCCCTTCGCGATCAAAGACAACATCGACGTCTCTGGCTGGCCGACCACGGCGGCCTGCCCGTCCTTTAAGCGGGAGGCCACCTCCACCGCAACAGTCGTTGCGCAGCTTCAGGCGGCGGGTGCCATTCTCCTTGCCAAGACCAATCTCGACCAGTTTGCCACCGGCCTGGTCGGCACCCGATCCCCCTACGGGGCCGTTCCCAATCCGTTTCAGCCAGAATTCATTAGTGGCGGCTCAAGCTCCGGATCGGCTTCGGTTGTCGCACGTGGCCTTGTCTGCTTCGCGCTGGGTACCGATACCGCGGGATCTGGTCGCATACCGGCTGGATTCTGCAATCTGGTGGGCACCAAGCCCACCCCAGGACTCGTCAGCACCGAAGGCGTTCTTCCCGCCTGTAAGACACTTGACTGTGTATCCCTCTTTACCCTCACGGTGCAGGACGCAGGGATCGTATTGCGGAGCGCCGAGACAGCCCCCGAAGCACGCCTGTCTGAACCAAGTTTTCATAGCCCACCTTCCCACAGGCGGCTCGGATTCTCCTCTCCGATGCGCGTTGCGATACCCGATAATCCGGTACTCGGCACAGATGAATACCGGCAGGCCTATGCCGAGGCACTGAGCAAGGCGCGAGCTCTGGGCTGGGTTCTCGTTCCCAAAGACCTGCAGCCCCTCCATAAGATCGCAGCACTTCTCTACGAAGGACCCTGGGTTGCCGAACGCTATAGCATTCTCAAGCCGTTACTGGCTCGCGCGGCAGACGACATCGATCCGGCCGTACGAACTGTAGTGACCAAGGCAACCGAATTCAGCGCGCTCGACGCCTTTGAGGCGCGCTACACACTTCAGACACTATCGGTCGCAGCAAGCGATATTCTTGCCGATGTGGATGCACTGTTTCTGCCCACCGCGCCACAACACCCAACGATCGCTCAATTGCATGAGGCGCCTATCGCTGCCAATGCAGCCTTAGGCATCTACACCAACTTTGTGAACCTTCTGGGCTGGTCCGCCCTGGCCCTGCCGGCCGGATTTACGAATGCGGAGCTGCCCTTCGGAATCACGCTCGTCGCTGCTGCGGGCCACGATCAGGCCCTACTCCAGGCGGGCCTCGCCTGGCAGTCGTCCCTGAAACTCCCGTTGGGTTACCACCTCTGCACACCGCCCGCACCGCAGGCGTTAGGCGGGCTGCTCCCGACACCACCGGACACCATACCGATTGCGGTGGTAGGCGCCCATCTCGAGGGCTTCCCGCTGCACTGGCAGGTTCAGCAGGCCGGTGCACGTCTACAGGCACGTTGTCAGACAGCCCCGCACTATGCCCTCTATGCCCTTAAGAAGACAGAGCCCCCCAAGCCAGGACTTCGGCGCGTCGTCGCAGAAGGTCATTCCATTGCGGTCGAGGTCTACGACTTTCCCCTTTCGTCTGTGGGCCACTTCCTCGCCCAGATCCCCTTCCCTTTAGGACTCGGTACGATCGAGCTTCTCGATGGGCGTTGGGTAAAGGGGTTTATCTGCGAGCCGATTGCACTTGAATCTGCAGAGGACATTTCTCACTTCGGTGGATGGCGTGCCTTTACCCGCTCTACAATACCCATGGTAAGCGCGCGTCATGCCTAAGCTCCTTCATATCCCCTCCGCTGGTGAATCACTGGCTGATCATGCCTACCGAAGCCTGAAAGAAAGAATTTTCGATTTTGGCTTCATGCCGGGAGATCGACTTTCAGAGGCAGAACTTGCCGAGTCACTCGGCCTGAGCCGCACCCCGCTGCGTCAGGCACTGCAGCGCCTTCAGCACGAAGGCTTTGTTGAAGCGCAGCCAAAGGTCGGATGGATTATTCCGCCGTTGCGTTTTGAGCGACTCGATGCACTCTATGACTTTCGTGTTCTTCTGGAGTGTTTTGCAGCCCGGGTGATCTGCCTCGCTGAGGGCGCACGCCCCGGCCTGGCCCTCCTTACAAAGATCTGGCGGCTAAAGCCGGCTGATCGCAGTAAAGATGCCAGACACGTAGGAATGCTTGACGAGGCATTTCACCAAGAGATTGTTTCGCTTGCAGGAAACCCTGAGATTACCAAGACCCACCGTGAAATTACCGAGAAGATCCGCATCGTACGCCGCCTCGATTTCACAAAGGAATACCGAATCGATGCAACCTACAACGAACACGGACTTATTTTGAAGGCCTTAGAGGCCAGGCGCAGCGACGAGGCACAGCGGCTGATTTCCGCCCACATCGAACAGAGCAAAATCGAGGTACGAAAGATCACCCTCGACATGCTCTATCGCGCACGGGCCTCACAAAGCGAGGGGGCGTAAAAGACCCTAGGCATCGACCCCCAAACTTGCCAGGTACTCGTCATAGCTGCCCTTGAAGTCGGTGACCTGCCCGTCCCCGTGCATGGCCCAGATACGGGTAGCCACCGCATTGACAAACTCCCGGTCATGCGACACCACAAAGAGCGTACCAGGGTATTTCTCCAGGGCCAGCTGCAGAGACTCGATCGACTCCATATCGAGATGGTTGGTTGGCTCATCGAGCAGTAAGACATTTGAACGCTCTAACATCAGGCGTCCAAAACTCATACGGTGCTTTTCGCCACCAGACAAGACCTTCACCGGCTTATGTACCTCATCGCCTGAGAAGAGCAGACGGCCAAGAATGGACCGCAGGGCCTGATCGTCGTCACCCTCCTGGGCGTAGGCACGCAGCCAGGTGGTCAGCGTTGTATCCTGCTCAAACTGTGGGTAGACATCTTGGGCCATGTAGCCAATCTGTGCATTTTCGGCCCACTTCACCAGGCCCGCATCAACCGCAATACCCCCTCGCTCCGCACCGACCAAGGCCTTTACCAACGTCGATTTTCCCGCGCCATTCGGACCCACAATCGCAATCTTTTCACCGGCCTCTACCATTAATGAGACCTTGTCGAGTACCTTCTGACCATCATAGGCCTTGGCGATACTCTGCAGGTGAACCGCCTGGCGAAAGAGCTGCTTGGTCTGCTCAAAACGTATAAAGGGGTTCTGGCGTGAAGACGGACGAACCTCTACCGCCTCAGACTGGATCTTCTCAATAAGTCGACGACGGGATGTGGCCTGCTTGGCCTTACTCTTATTGGCCGCAAACCGGCGTACAAACTCCTGTAACTCAGAGACCCGCTCTTTACTTTTGGCGTTGGCAGCCATCAGCCGTGCACGAGACTCTGTAGAGGCGAGCATGTAGTCATCGTAGTTGCCCGGATAGATGCGAATTTCCCCGTAATCAACGTCGGCCATGTGGGTGCAGACCGAATTCAGAAAGTGCCGATCGTGAGAAATGATGATCATGGTGCAGTCACGATCATTGAGAAGATCTTCCAACCACCGAATGGTATCGATGTCGAGGTTGTTGGTCGGCTCATCGAGTAGCAAGACATCGGGATTACTAAAGAGGGCCTGGGCCAAGAGCACCCGCAGCTTCCAGCCCGGGGCAATCTCACGCATGGGCCCATTGTGTTGTTCGGTAGGAATACCGGCACCGAGCAGCAACTCGCCAGCACGCGCCTCAGCCGTGTAGCCATCGTACTCGGCAAACTTCGCCTCTAGATCGGCGGCCTTCATATAGTCATCTTCGCTGGCCTCAGGGTTGGCGTAGATCGCATCCCGCTCGGTCATGGCAGCCCACATCTCTTCATGGCCCATCATGACCACATCAAGAACCCGCACATCTTCGTAGGCAAACTGGTCTTGCCGCAGCTTACCGAGCCGAACCCCTGGCTCCTTCATCACCTCGCCATTGGTCTGCTCGAGATCCCCCCCCAGGATCTTCATAAAAGTAGACTTACCGCAGCCGTTCGCACCAATAAGCCCGTAGCGATTGCGGTCGGTGAACTTTACCGAGACATTTTCAAACAGGGGCTTTGCCCCGAACTGCATAGTGATATTGGCGGTCGATAACATCGAAAAAGAATCCGTTCTAGAAAAAACAGCAGTCGATCTATGCCTGGCGGGTCCAGTCAAAGGCATTACGGAACATCAGCATCCAGGCAGAGAAGTCGCCCATGGCCTCCATCGCAGGCGGAGCCCAGGAGAGCTGGACCGTACGAAAGACACGCTCAGGGTGTGGCATGAGAATGGTTACCCGACCATCCAGATTACAAAACCCGGTAAGCCCCCCCGGTGAGCCATTCGGGTTAGAGGGATACCGCATGGTTGGCTGGCCCTCGGCATCCAGGTAGCGCAACGTGGCGACGACATCGGCCGGTGGCTTTTCTTCCTCTTGTCGCCCATCGTACCCCGACCATTGTGCCCGTCCTTCTCCATGCGAGACGACCACAGGCAGCCTTGCACCCGCCATACCAGTGAAGAAGACCGAAGGCGATACGAGCACCTCAACCATCGACAGACGAGCCTCGAACTGCTCAGACCCATTGCGTACAAATCGCGGCCAGGCCTCGGCGCCTGGAATAATCGGTTTAAGGCCACTCACCATCTGGCAGCCATTACAGACACCCAAGGCAAAACGGTCAGAGTGGGCCAGAAACGCCGCGAACTGCGCCCGAACCGCCTCGTTGAAGAGAATCGATTTGGCCCAGCCCTGCCCCGCGCCGAGCACATCGCCAAAAGAAAAGCCACCGCAGGCTGCAAATCCCTGGAAGTCGGACAACCGCGCACGTCCCTCCACCAGATCGGACATATGCACATCCCATGTCTCAAACCCTGCCTCGCGAAAGGCGGCGGCCATCTCCACCTGGCCATTAACCCCCTGCTCACGGAGAATAGCCACCTTAGGCGCTACCGCGCGGTGTACTGCCGGCGAAGAGAGCACGGTCTGACGAGCAACAAGGGCCTCAGGCAGCATCGCAGACAGCGCAGGCGCGGTGGAGTCAATCGCATCAAGCGCCTGCCGGGCGAGATCTGGCGCATCACGCCGCTCGGCAAATCGACCACTCACCGCAGACCATAGACGCTGCAACTGCCGGCGCGGCTTGGCATAGACACATTTTGCATCGCGATAGACCTCAATCGTGTCCCTTGGATTAAGCCCCCCAATCTCAAAGGTGTGCTTATAGAGGCCATGGGCCCGCAAGACGTCCATACACTCTAAACGCCGAGACTTAGGAATCTGCAACACGACGCCCAACTCTTCATTGAAGAGGGCCTTCAGGGTAAGCTCGTCGCGCTGGACCGAGACCTGCTCCGGACGAATCTTGAAATCACCCCAATCCGCCGCCACGGGATCGATCGTGAGGAGATCAATGTTCAGTGTCACCCCGCAGCGAGCGGCGAAGGCCAACTCGCAGACACAGGCCCAGAGACCACCGTCAGAGCGATCGTGATAAGCCAGCACCAGCCCATCTATGGCGCGTAGATCTTTTAGGGCCAGCCAGAGTGCATTGAGCCGCTGGGGGTCCTCCAGGTCAGGGACTGCCCCTCCGAACACACCCTGTGTCTGACAGAGAACTGATCCTCCGAGCCGCTGCTGCCCCCCACTAAGGTCAATGAGCAGCAAAAGGCTATCGGCCACCTCAGTCCGCAGTAGCGGCACAAAGGCCCGACGAACATCGGATACCGGTGCAACCGCGGTAAGGTTCAGTGATACTGGGGAGACCACGGCCTGGGACGTTCCATCGCCCCCCTGCCACTGAGTGCGCATGCTCAGAGAATCTTTCCCGACCGGAATCGACAGGGACAGTGTCGGGCAGATCCCCATGGCAAGGGCCTCTACGGCTGCATAGAGGGCGGCATCTTGGCCTGGCTCTCCGCATGCCGCCATCCAATTGGCACAGAGTTTTACTGAGGCGAGATCCTCGACGGGGGCTGCAAAAAGGTTGGTCAGCACCTCGCCCAAGGCCATGCGCGCAGATGCGGCAGAGTCAACCACCGCAAGAGGGCTACGCTCACCTATGGCCATCGCCTGTCCGCCAAACCCTCGGTAATCCCAGAGGGTCATCGCCATATCGGCCACCGGAGTCTGCCAAGGGCCAACCATAGGGTCACGCGCGGTCAGTCCACCGACGGTACGGTCACCAATGGTGATCAGAAACTCCTTACTCGCTACAGTAGGATGGGTGAGCACCGCCTCGACCGCCGCCTCAAGGGAGATCGATGTCAGGTCAATATCGGATGCCGAGGCCGCGACCGATACGACCTCTCGATGCATCTTGGGTGGCTTACCCAGTAAGACCGATAACGGCATATCCACCGGGGCCGGTACCGACACCCCTGGCTGTCGATCGGTCAAAGCGGTTTGACTGGTCGCATCGGTGGCGTCAGCCTCCACCAGCAGCCGATCCTCATCGGTGGTCTGGCCAATCACTGCCCACGGACAGCGCTCACGGGCACAGAGGGCAGAGAAAATCGGCAGGTCTTCCTGACCAATAGCCAAGACATACCGCTCCTGCGATTCGTTGCACCAGATCTCCGCCGGCGAAAGCCCCTCCTCATCGATCGGAACAGCACCCATCTGAAAACGCCCACCCCGTCCACCACCATGCACCAGCTCCGGAAAAGCATTGGACAGGCCACCGGCCCCAACATCGTGGATAGAGAGAATCGGATTTGCCTCGCCCAAGGCCACGCAGGCATCAATGACCTCTTGAACACGACGCTGCATCTCCGGGTTGCCCCGCTGAACCGAATTAAAGTCAAGCTGCTCTTCATTACTCCCGGTCTGCAGAGAGGAGGCCGCGCCACCCCCAATACCGATACGCATTCCCGGGCCCCCCAATTGAACCAGGAGTGCCCCTACTGGTAGGTCTTTTTTAAAGCTCATCGGAGCGTGAATCACGCCAACGCCCCCCGCAAGCATGATGGGCTTGTGGTATCCCCAGCGACGCCCGTCATGCTCTAGAGAAAAGCTACGGAAATACCCCAGAAGATTCGGCCGACCAAATTCATTGTTAAACGCTGCCCCGCCCAGCGGCCCCTCGATCATGATCTGTAACGGACTTGCGATACGAGACGGGCCATCAAAGGGACGGTCAAAATCGATCGCAGAGACCGAAAAGCCCGTAAGCCCCGCGCGGGGCTCTGCACCGCGGCCTGTTGCGCCTTCATCCCGAATCTCCCCACCTGCGCCAGTCGCCGCACCGGGGAACGGGGAGATGGCCGTTGGGTGGTTATGGGTCTCAGCCTTTAGTACCGTGTGTACCTCACAGGAGTGCTCACCGTAGGGCTGCGGGCCAAGACCGGATCGCGGGAGAAGCCGCTGCACGACGGCGCCCTGCAGAATCGCAGCATTATCGCTATAGGCTGAGATGGTACCCGCAGGGGTAACGGCATGGGTATGCCGAATCATCTGAAAGAGAGACTGGTCTCTGCGCTGGCCGTCGATGGTGAAATCCGCATTGAAAATCTTATGCCGACAATGCTCAGAATTGGCCTGCGCAAACATCAAAAGCTCGACATCGGTAGGATCTCGACGGAGCCCCCGATAGGCAGACACCAGATAGTCGATCTCTTCTAGGGAGAGCGCGAGGCCAAGTCGCTGGTTAGCGTCGACGAGCGACTGCTGGGCAGTAGTCTCAGAGGCCCCAAGCGCGATGGTCGCTAGGGGCTTGGCGGACACCGGCGCAAAAAGACCAAGCGGAGGGTCTCTATAAAAGACCGATTCGGTCATGCGGTCGTACAGAAGCGGCGCAAGGTTCGGCAAGAGCGTGTCATCTGGCTTTATCCCGCGAATCCGATAGCAGACGCCACGCTCGACCCGCGCGACGGCATCAAGGCCGCAATGCCGCAGAATCTCGCTGGCCTTTGACGACCAGGGTGAGCGGGTACCCCGACGTGGAAAGACCCAGACCGATGCCATATCGGCCGGCGATGCGGCATCGGACAGGCCGCTGAGATCAAGCAACTGGGCGAGCCGCTCGGAGAACGCAGACGACGACAGACAGGCAACGCTGGGCTGGGCAGGGTCGAAGGCCAGGAGATAGACGAACTGGGCCTCAAGCGACTTCACGCGGGTGGATACCTGCCGCAGAGACGACAGACGCTGGGCCTTCCGAAGGCCAGAGAGTGCCTCAGCGCCTGGGAGGCAGATCACATCAGACATGGAGTCGATTATACGATTCGGCCTGCAAGCATCTGAACGCGCCTATTGCACCGAGCCGCCAGGGCTGCATCATGGGTAACGACTAAGACCGTGGTGCGATGACGGGCCTGAAGCTCGAAAAAGAGTGACATAACGCGCTCGCCGCTGGCAGCATCAAGGCTGCCCGTGGGCTCATCGGCGAAGAGCAGGGGCGGGCTCAGTACAAACGCGCGTGCAAGGGCTACGCGCTGTTGCTCCCCACCAGAGAGCGTCTTCGGAAAGTGGTCTAGCCGCGCAGAAAGCCCGACCTGACTCAGCATGTCTCTGGCAAGAGGGACAGGATCGGCATGGCCTGAGAGCTCAAGCGGAAGCATTACATTTTCCAACGCTGTGAGTTGAGGCAGCAGTTGAAATGACTGGAAGACAAATCCTAATCGGCCACTGCGGCGCGCGGCTCGTGCCTCCTCAGACAGGCGGGAGATCACCTCACCCTGCCAGATGACCTCGCCCGATGTTGGGGTATCGAGCCCTGCCAGAAGGCCCAACAGGGTAGACTTTCCACAGCCTGACGGCCCCAGAATTGCGAGAGACTCCCCCGGGTCTACCGCTAGACTTACGGCATGCAATATCGTGAGGGGGGTGTCCCCATCAGAGACCTGTTTCGTTACAGCGCGGGCCTCAATGGCAGGCACCGGCAATGCTTCAGGCGATTTCGTCGGAAGGTCATCAAGGGTCAGTTCAGTCACAGATAAGGATTCCTCGTCATGCAGGTCAGAAGGAGATGGTTCTCGTTGTTATGTAGCCTCGCCGCTATTGTCTCCTATCCACTCATCAATGCCCTTACACCGAATGCGCAGGCGGCCGGCCCCACTCTGCTCGTTTATGGAGACAGCCTATCTGCTGCCTATGGGCTTAGCCGCGAGCAAGGCTGGGCAACGCTTCTGCAGCAGCGCCTCGACCAGCAGAAACGGCAAATACGGGTAGAAAACCGGAGTCTGTCTGGCGAGACCACCCATGGGGGCCTTCAACGCTTACAGCGGGTCTTGTCGCAGGCCAGGCCGCAGTGGGTCATTCTTCAGCTCGGCGCAAATGACGGCCTAAGGGGTCTATCGCTCCAGCAGGCAGAGGCCAACCTCCGCGAAATGATTCGTATGAGCAAGGCGGCCGGCGCAAAGGTGGTACTCGTAGGCATCACCATGCCGCCGAATTACGGGCCCGCCTTCATTCAGCGGTTTGAACAGATCTATCTGCGGCTCCATCAGCAAGAACAAGTGCCGCTGGTACCGCTGCTGGTCGAAGGCTTTGCCGACAACCTCGACTTCTTTCAAACCGATCAGATACACCCCAACGCACAGGCGCAGCCCCTTATGCTCGACAATGTATGGAAGGTGCTGTCTGACCTCCTCCCCTCACGCCGCTAGCCCCAAAGGCCCCTCAATGCCCAAGACCTACAAAGCCCCATGCGGCTCCTGCCCAGGCCTCAGCAGACATGGGCTCAAATCGATGGTCTGGGTCCTCATGGTTGCCTGGTTGATAGGTCTTCCATTCCCCAGTGCCGAGGGCCCACTCACCTCGGGGCTGACCAGTATTCGGCACGCCCAGGCGCTGGAATTCTCAGACATTGCCAAGGAGGGAGAGCTACGGTATCTGGCCCGTCATCCGGAGCCAGATACCTACCGTTACGAGTCCCATGTACAAATTAGCCCAGAGAGTCTTGAGACAGGGCTGGTACGTCTCTCGACCTGTCACCATCAACTCGACCCCATTCGTAAGGTCGTCATCGCGTTTAATAAAGACCGGCTGAAATCCCTAAAGGTAATAAAGGCAGAAGGCATTGAAAAGGTCGAGGTTGACCGTCACCTTGTCATTCTTAGCCAGGTCGCGCGGGGGGCCTCCATTTGTATAGACCTCGACTCGCAGGCGCTCGACGCAATTGACCAAGAGTCCTGGAGATTACAGGCTGGACCCTTAATGCGGCGGTATCTTGATGGCTACCTGCCGATGACGGCAGATCTTAATATTTACTGGACGGAGGGGCTGCTGCGCATCAAACAAACAGACCCAGAGCCGCAGCCTGGCGTTGTCGTTAGAGAAACATCGCGAGGAGCACAGATGCAGCTGATCTTCGCGGGACGATTTCGTGGATCGATCGTTCTCGCCAAGCGTCAGTAATGCAACCCGGGTACAGCTACGACTCCGAAAAATCTTAGTTCTTGTACTTGTAATAGGTGTCGTTGAGATACCGGCCAGCGTGTTCAATTTCTTCCTCAAACCAGCCCGCCCTGCTGCGGCTTGCACAGACCTCAATCATGGTCTTGACCTGCGAAGCAGTCTGCATTTTACGGAAGTCTTCTGAGTAGATTTCTGACCCCTTACCATCGGGCATCATTGAGTTGTGGCACGAGGCACAACTCTTATCGTGCAGTGCCTTACCCGTGGGGGCGTGACCCTTAGGAAAGGGGTTGGCCTGAACCCCACCGGCCATTAGGCCAGTAACAAACAGCACTGCCACAAAGGCCCACCACCGCCCCATTCCCATCACATTGCCTCCGAAAGATCTATAACAAGCACTTGATCATAGGCTAAAGCGAGATCCCCGGATTACCCTTCATCCCGATCAGCCTAGGGGTATTAATCTTAAGGGCAGGCACTGTTTTCTTGTCCTTGAGCCATTTTTCGACCACATCCCAGATCGGCTCTCCCGAGGCGCCTTCGGCAACCGGGGCCCAGCCAGCCACCTTGTAGTTCTTGTTTGCCTCAATGGGCTTGCCCTTAAGGCGCA
This sequence comes from Pseudomonadota bacterium, assembly GCA_046047535.1. Classification (GTDB taxonomy): domain Bacteria; phylum Pseudomonadota; class Gammaproteobacteria; order Burkholderiales; family Burkholderiaceae_A; genus Hahnella. The sequence goes on along the minus strand of JBJOHS010000012.1, from coordinate 6,557 downwards.
TATCCTGAATGCGATTACCCATCTTCTCGAGGGGTGCACAGGCGTACTCTAGTCCACCGACCCGCACCATGTCTCCTCCCTGCTGATAGTAGGGGTCTGGATTAAACAGGTTATCGCAGACATCCTCGAGAATAGTCTTGATCATCTCCCCCGACATCTCGGTCAGTGTGCTGTAGGAGTAGGTGGTAGCCGTCTGGTCCATGACATGCTCACGGGTGATGGCCTGCCCTGGCAGCAGAGAGGTACCCCAGCGAAAGCCCGGGGAGAAGGCAATATCGGCGCCCTTCACATCCATCATGGCATCCACCAGAAGCTGATCAAAGCTTCCATTGAAATTTCCCCGGCGGTAAAGGGTACCTTCTGTGACCGCCAGTACCTCTTCAAGTTTCGCCTTATAGGGGCCACGGACTCGGTCTATAAAGGCCTGCATCTCCTTATCGGCCGGCAGCAAATTGGCGAAGACGGGGAGCAGCTTGTACCGGAAATCGGCAACCTTACCGTTCTTAACATCGAAATCCAAAACGCCGAGAAACTTCGTGTTTGACCCGGCATTGGTGACCAGCGTAACGCCTCCCGCATTCTTGACCTTGACTGGCTGCGGCACCCCATCATGGGTGTGACCACCCATGATCGCATCGATGCCACGTACGCGGGAGGCCATCTTGAGATCAACATCCATGCCATTGTGGGAAACAACCACCACCACCTGGGCGCCCTTGGACCGACATTCATCGACAATCTTCTGCATGTTGTCGTCCTGAATACCAAAAGTCCAGTCAGGAACAAAATGGCGTGGATTAGCGATTGGCGTGTAGGGGAAGGCCTGACCAATGACGGCAACGGGAATACCATTTTGCTGTCGAATCACATAGGGCTTGAAGACCGGATCTCCGAAGTCGTTGGTCTTCACGTTTTGGGCGAGAAACTCGATCTTTCCGGCGAGATGCTTCTCAACAATCTCCATGACACGGTCTGCCCCATAGGTGAACTCCCAGTGGGGGCACATCATGTCTACACCGAGGAGCTTGGTGGCATCCACCATATCTTGGCCGTTCGTCCAGAGCGCCGTCGCAGAGCCCTGCCAGGTATCGCCACCATCCACCAAGAATGCCTGAGGCCGGCTAGCCTTCATCATCTTGACCAACGTCGACATATGGGCAAACCCGCCGACCTTGCCATAGGTACGGGCTGCCTTTTCAAAATCGAGGTAGGTGTAGGCATGGGCCAAGGCGGAATTTGCTGGCACATTAAAATACTTGAGCAGGGCCTCACCGACAAAATGTGGCGGCCGACCCAGCATTTCGGCAAGCCCGAGATTTACATTAGGCTCACGAAAATAGACCGGCAAGAGCTGTGCATGACAGTCGGTAAAGTGCAAGAAGCTCACGTTGCCAAACTTCGGTACCTGATAGAGCTCAGCGCCCTTCTGTGCCTTGGCATTGGCGTCCTGCCAGGTGGTAAAGAGGCCGCTCGCTGAGGCGGCAGCCATTACCCCGAGAAACTCCCGACGATTCAAACTCATTTTTTATTACACCCTTTTTCGATCGCAACCCGCTGCACGGGAGGCTCGGTTCTTGTTGTTAAAACGAGAAGGCCCAGAGCCTAGCCCCTGGGCCCTCGCGCAGACATCACACCCTATTGGTTAATGGGCGAATTTGGGTCAAGCAGAAGCGCCATCAGATCTTTCATCTGTGCCTCAGTGAGAACCCCAGCATGGCCGAATCGCGGCATATTGGTACACGCGTTGTAGGCCTTCGCGTTGAAGATCTTTCCCCAGGTGTACTTCACCACTGCCTCGGAATTACCGCGAAGCTTTCCGTAGTTGTAAAGACTCGGCCCCAAGGTGCCGTAAGAGAGTTCCGTCTTCGAAATCTGATGGCAGTTGTAGCAGTTTCCACCATTGGTAGAGCCGGGCTTGTCGCTGTAGGTGCTGCCGCGGCCACTCTGAGCTACCGCCTCACCCTTTTTCCAATCGCCGAAATACTTGCCATCGGACGGCCACTTAATCGTCTGCATATTGGCCTCTTCAACCTGCTTTCGCAGACTCGAATCGAGGTCCTTTCCGGCGATATCGGCATTCGTGCAGGCCAGATTGATCGCGTCTTGATTGAGACGATCGAGCTTGGCGATCCCCTTTTCTTGAAACGACTTATTGATCATCTCAATGGCCATCTTGTCGAGTTCTGCCGTACTGGGACCCGCCGCACATCCTGCCAATACAACGCCCGTGCCTACCATAGAGGCGATAAAAAGTTTTTTCATTGTGTTTGTCTCCCCGTTTAACGCTTAATCGTGGGCGCGAGCGAAGCAACACCCTTTCCGTTCACGCCCATGTAGACCGAGAGCGCCACCGAGGTCTCTGAGCCGAACTTCAACTCAGGAAAACGCTGCTGACGGAAACAGTCTTCGAGACGCTTTTGCATCGGCCAGACCTGACTATTACTCACACGGTACGCAGGCCACGAGGTGAACGCCTGACCCGCAGGCTCATTCTTGGTGAGGTTTGGAAGGCCCTGTAACCGGATACGCTTGTTGTCTTCGGCATGACAGGTTGCGCAGGCAAAATCGTAAGGGCCTGCACGGAAGAAAAACGCGCGCTTCCCAAGCTCATACATCTTCTTCTCTTCTGCGTGGCCTTGGGGAACATTCACGGGCATACCACGCGACTGGGTGGCAATGTAGGTCACTAACGCGACAATGCCTTTGTGGTCATCGCGGTTGTACTGCGCAACCTTTGGCGTAAACCCTTGGATCTTCTCCATGCACCACGCAAGACGCATCTCAAGATCCATGACCTTGCCCGCATCGGCAAAATAGCGAGGCAGGCTTACGTATGCCCCCTTAAGAACCCCTGGGCCCTGACCGAGATCACACTGCTCTAGCGAGACATTTTTCGGTCCGGCCTTTTTCTTCCAGAGTTCCTCACCCTGCATCTCCCACAACTCCGCCGGATTGCCGTCCTGCAAGAGTTCGCGATAGCGATCGATGCCCTTCTCAGTTTCTGATTTCGTCTCCAGCGCCAGAGCGCCTGTTGACGCCAGTGCCGTTAGCCCCAGGCCGACAGCCCACGATGCCCATGATTTTCTAATCATTGTGTGTCTCCAGTCGTTTACATGCTCCACCGACTGCCCCTCAGAGGAGCCGGTCTCTTCAGGCTAACGGCCACCGCATCAAGACCGACATACGGTGGCCTATAACCAACAACAGGTTAGGCGATGGCGGCTTCGTCTGTCCGGCTCTCGCCCTTGTTGTCTTTCCAGGTCACAGCAATCTTGTCGCCTGCCTTAGCCCCTTTGACCTTAAACTGCAGATAGGGGTTTTTGGAAATGGCAGGGCCCCACTGAGCTGTCATAACACTCTTACCATTGTGCTGTGCGGTGACCTCCTGGATAAACCAGGCGGGCACGAGCTGGCCGTCGGATCCTTTACGGGTACCGGTCTCCATCTCATGGGCCATCAGCACCCGCACATCGGCAACATCGCCCGCCATACGGGCACGAATACGCATTGGACTAGTCATATCAAACTCCTTTTTTCAATGTCTCTCGAAATCAGCGCAGGGTGGTATCTGGCTTAGCCGCCGCAACCGCCCAGGGTGACCTTAATCTCTTTCTTGGCCATGAAGAACTTGCCGTCGGCCTTAACCAGTGCATACACATCAGAACTCTGACCCATCTTGACCCGCATAGAAACATCGGGGTCAGCCGATGCAGTGAACTCATAGAGCCCAGCCAACATGCTGGGGTTTTTTTCGATCATGACCGCCATCATCTCGGTTTTGGGCAGCTTACTGGCGACGCCCACCGGAACTACGGCACCGTTTTCCGCAATGTCGGGAGAAGTAATCGAGACATCGGCGCTCTCAGACGTTGCCGAGATACCCATTGCCTTAAGGGTGTCAGCAATACTCTTTGTCTCAAACCACTCCTTTTTCCAGGCGGCCATCGCAGGGTTTGCCGCGAAGAATCCCATCGAGGCCAGAGCCGTGTAGACAGCGGCCCCGCCGCCGGCCTTTAAAACATCACGTCGATTCATACTCATGGAGGTGCTCCTTTCAATAAACAGTAAAAATACTAGCGCGGCTTAGACGTGTCTAATCCACGTGTGGGACCAATCGGGCGGTTCTGCTCGACCAGGTTGCCATGGCTATCAACTGCCGAGCCAGGCAGAAACGAGGTGACCCGTACTTCTTTTTTGCAGTCTTTCATACAGGCCACGTTCTTCACATCGGGCTTACCCTTGAGATCCCAGAGGCCATGGTCGGTGGTCATACCGTTGCGATTAGGCATCTTCTTCTGTACCTCAGCAATATTCTTGTCTGAAAGCACGAAGTCTTCGGGCACGATCTCTCCGAGATTCAAGATGTAGGCAACAACCGCATAGACCTCATCGGGCTTAAGCGTCTTGGGATTGGTCCAGGGCATCGCCCGGTTAATGTAGTCCCAGAGCGTAGATACGGTGGCAACCTTCATAAGCGTTGTTCGCTGCGGAAAGTCCTGTCGCGCGAGATTAGCCACCCGACCGGTCTTGATATCTTCCTTAGTCGTACCCCCAGCGATCGGCGTAAACACATCGGTACTCTCGCCAAACACGCCGTGACACGAGGCACACTGAGCTTCCCAGACATCTTGGCCTTTGGCTACCGAACCTGACCCGGCGGGGAGGCCCTTGAAATCTGGACGCACATCAATGTCCCAGGCCTTGATTTCGGCTGGCGTCGCCGCGCGGCCAACACCTTCAAACTTACCGGCCGCAGAGGCTGACCCCCAAACCATGGCTGACAACAAAATGCCGAAACTTGCCTGGGCCAGACGACCCTTCTTCACACCCTTAACCCACTTGGACATTGCTGACCTCCCCCGACTCGGCGATACGCCAAGACTGAATCATGTTGTTGTGATAAATCGACCGGGTACCACGCACCGCGCGTAGTTGATGCACGGTGGGCTGTACATAGTTTGTATCGTCGATACACCGCGACTGGAGAATGGCGGGTTTGCCATTCCAGGCCCAGTCGATATTGAACCGGGTAAACGCCTTCGACAGTACGGGCGTCTCAAGCCGTGCGGTACGCCAGTTGATTCCACCATCGGTGGAGACATCGACCCGCTTGATTTTTCCGCGGCCCGACCAGGCGAGCCCAGTAATGTTGTAAAAGCCCTTATCGAGAAGAATCTGACCACCAGACGGCGAGGTAATGACCGACTTGGCCTCTTGAATGCCACTGTACTGACGATGCGTGCCATCGGGCATGAGGTCTACGTAGTGAATGGCCTCATCTTTGGTGGCCCACTTCTCATCGCCCACTTCAATGCGGCGCAGCCACTTTACCCACGAGACCCCCTGAATACCAGGGACCACAAGGCGCAATGGATAGCCGTTTTCGGGACGGAGCATTTCACCGTTCATGCCATAGGCCACGATGACATCGTCGAGCGCCCGGTCTATGGGAATGGTACGGGTCATGCCCGAGCCGTCTGCTCCCTCACCCAACACATACTTTCCGTTTTTCTTGTCGTAACCGGCGTCTTCGAGCAAGACGGACAGGGGCACACCGGTAAATTCCGAACACGAAATCATGCCGTGGGTATATTGAACAGTGGGTACCGCCACGTTGCCCCACTCCATCGCGGTATTGGCACCACACTCAATAAAATGCATGCGCGATACAGAGGGCAGGCGCATGAGATCGTCCATGGTGTAGACCTTGGGGGTCTTTACCATGCCGTTAATCATCAGGCGATGCTTGGAGGGATCGATATCCCACCAACCCTGGTGATGCCGCTCAAAATGCAGACCACTCGGAGTAATGATGCCGAAGGTGCCCTGAAGCGGTGTGAAGGCGACAGAAGCTGCAGAGACGCGGGTGAGACCAGGGCTCTCGCGACGCTGCAGGCCTTTTTCAAACTGCGAAGGAACCCCGTAGCCGTTGGCCGCCACGGGCATGCCCAGACCGACGGAATGGGCGGGAAGTTCGAGAATATTCGGATCGCCGGCACCAGAGACCGGGTTAGAGGCCGCACGCGCGGCACCCGCCACGCTCAGGCCCGCCCCGGCGGCGGTGGCCGCAGATGCTGCCAAAAACTTTCGGCGCATCTGCACCGGTTCCTTAATGTCTTCTTTAGATAAGAAATTTTCGGGTGCCTTAATCAGGCGCCCCAGCCGAGTGCTGAGCGTTGTCACATCCCTCTCCTAAAAAAATAATTCTTTTTTTTTCTAATACTGCAGCCTGCTTAGACCAGGCTCATCACCACACTAGTTACCTCTTTCCCTTCACTACCAAGACTACCGCTACGAAGCCGCCTGCCGATTGCTAGCCGCGTTACTCGAGCGACCCTGCAAGCCGGATACAGACCGATCGGCAGAGATCGGTAAGCAGCGCATCACAGACTTTATAAAAGACAAACGTACCCTGCCGTCTGCGGCTGAGGACCCCCGCCCGGTATAACATCGTGAGGTGACGGGAGGCATTCGGCTGTGGAAGTCCGGTGATCGCCACAACGTCCTGCACCGACCGCTCCTGCGAGCAGACCGCCTGCACAATCCGGAGACGCGCG
>JBJOHS010000011.1:0-5852 GCA_046047535.1 Pseudomonadota bacterium | reverse complement strand
TAATCGAGGAGACCTTAGGGGCGTAATCAAGCTTCTGTATGGCACGCGCACAGCCCACAAACCCATTGACTGAGGTCGCGCCAATCTGGTCTTTGAAGGCCTTCATGACCGCGCTGTTTGCCGGATCTTTGGCGTAGTCAGCCCCAAACCAGCGCTCCACCGTGGCGTCGGCCATGGCGGCACAGCCCTGGGAGAGCGCCAACTCTATGCGGGGATTCCAGCTCTCCGCCATTTCTTGTGGCATATCGGCACGGGTATCGCAGATCACCAGACTCTCAAATCGCGCTGTGTGATGGATGCCCAGACCGATACCGATCATGCCGCCAAGCGATAGGCCCATAAAGTGGGCCCGAGCGACCCCCAGACTATCGAGTACCCCGATACAGTCATTCCCGAGATCATTTAGGCTAAAGCCTAGCTCAGTGGGCCCGGAGGCTCCATGACCCCGCGTATCCATGGCCAACACCCGATAGCCCCCTTGATGCAAAAGGGCGGCCTGTGCTTCCCACATGGCAGCCGCGGACAGAATCGAGTGCGACAGCAACACGACGCCCCTGGATCCTGTCTCGCTGTCATAGACGCAGATCTCTTGCTTGTTGGTTGTAATTGTTTTCTTCGTCCATCCGTTTGTCATTGCGCTGCCTCCTTAAAAAATGTGTTGTCTCGTTTGGTCTCGCTATAAAGGGCCAAAGCCCGGGGGCGGAATTCGTCGCGCAGAGGCCTGCTCATAGGCAGAGGCCAGTGTCAGTACCTGTGCCTCGCGTCCGATTTCCGCCCGAAAGACAAGCGAGAAGGGAAGGCCGGGAGCCGGCAGGGTCGTATAGGCAGTGCCCGGTACGCCTCGATAGGTCCGACGGTCGTCGGACAAGGCGTACTCTGCATCGCAGACTTCTCGCACATAGCCGGCTGGAACGAGAATCTCGGTTAGCCCGGCGTTTGGTCCGTGAAACGATTCGAAGAAGTAGTGTCTCGCTAGTCCCGGTTCCTCGGGATAGCCAATCCGAGCAGGTGGAAGGACGGTATGGGTGCGCACCAGGGCCTCCAGCCGATTTTCATGCAGCACCATCATGTCAACCCGTCTCAACAGTTCTCGCAGCATGATTCGCTCATCGACGCCTTGCCGACCGCCGAGTGGATTGCGTGGGTCGACAATGGCCTCCCAGTTGAGGAACGCGGATCTCTGGTCGTTCCCCCAAAAGCTTGACCGGGCGTTCAGACTTCGCCAGTCGGCCAGGGTCTCGGTGATGCCCCACCGTGACCAGTCCTCCGCCCGTCGCCGCAAGTACTGGCTGATATGGAGTCTAAATGCATGGGCTAGTACCTGCTCCTGTACGGTCGCAAGATCGAGATTGGTCGGTGGGGCGATCTTAAGGTCCGACAGGGCCACCATGTAATCGATGGGGGCCATGTCCCCGCTGCCAAAGATCTTGCCGGGCTGAAACTCTGTTGGCCGAATCTTGTCTGCAAATTCGGCAAAGACTGGCTGCCCCGAGGCATCGAGTCTGAAGAGAATATCGGGCATAAATACGGGGATGAGCCGGGCCAGTGCTTCGGTAAATGAGGTCTGCATCTGCTCGAGGCTAGGATCGGGAGCCCAATGACGGTGACGAGACTCCACCAGGCAGAGCCCCAGGGAGCCGCCGAGTACATCCTTGATCTCACGCGAGACGGCTGCGATGATCGGTTTGACCGCCAGCGTATCTCCAGGATCCAGCATTGACTCCCGGATCACGCCAATCCGCATCCCACGCAGTGCCTTTATCGACACGGGGTTCGCGAGATAAGGTCGCAGGCCTTCCTTGGGAGGGTAGCTGCTGCGAGGAACCGTGGTGTAGGGATCCCGTGGGTCGTAGTAGCCTCCCGAGGCATCGCGCAACCCATCAAGAATACGTGCGCAGTCATCAAGTGTCTTCGCCATGATGCCTGTGCGGTCGCAGTAGATATCTGCGCCGATCGCCCCACCATCAAAGCCAAGCATCGCCTTATGCGGAAGAATAAGGGCCGTGCTGTTGTGGTTAGATGGCCCACGTGTGGACATTCGGGTCTCCTCCCCTAGGCTCGCCATGACCATATTGGTTGATACCGAGACCGCAGATCCGGAGCTGGAGCCAAGCGAGGCTGAACGCGTCGTATCGTAGGGGTTTGCGGGGTTTCCGCCCCAGGTGGATCGCTGGTAGCCGGAGACAGAGGGCAGAATTTTCTCGGGCCGATGTGGGCCTCCGGGGTCTCCGGCTCTCCCGTTGTATTCGGTCATCACAGCCTTGGCAAAAATGATGGCCCCTTTTTCCCGGAGCCGCTCAATGAGCTGATGGTCTCGGGCAGGGAAGTCGGCGTCAAACCGCGCATCTGCGCCTCCGGTGGAACGCATGTCTTTGGTGTCGAAGGCGTCCTTGAAGGAAAAAACGACGCCATACAGCGGCATCTTTTCTAAGTCCGGACTCTGACCATACTGCGCGTCGAGCATTTGAGCCTGCTCAAGCGCATCGGGATATTGCCTAAAAATCTCGCAGACTTGGGGCGCTCCTTTGGGAAGCGGCCCGTCATCGGGGTGTCGATCATAGTCTCCACGGCAGACGACCGACCGTTCTCCCCGGATATTGAGGGTAGATAAGGCATTTACCTGCCCACTGTTGGGCGCGCCGACAATCATGCCGTACTGCTGAACGACTGTCGGGTCGGAGGCCGTTGGCCGCATCTCTCCAAACTCCAGCGGAGGCCCCTGGTAGTCGGCGAGCTGCGGCAAGATAGCGCCAGCAGGCCGCGTCTGAGAAGGGAATCGAATAGGCGCGCCGGCCCGTACGGTTCCAGGCCCCTCCGGTACGGGCGCGCCGTCGGCGGTTACCAGATGCCCTGAAGGGCCATTAAATGCCCGTGCCCTTTCGATGTACTGCTGTACGACGGCCACGCAGCTGGTCTGTCCCGATTGGATGGCACGGTGTAAATCCTCGATAGAGGCTTCAAAGACAGAGAAGGTCATGATGCATAATTCCCCTTAGTGAACAGATGATAAACAGCATTTCAGCCTTTGCAAGGTATGAGATTCACTAATACCGCGAACTGTCGAGCCGCTGTTTACTAGGCTAAACATAAAGGAGGCCTTACCACTATGGCAACGATCACACATTCTCTTGGTATTACAGACTACGAACGCGCTGGCCCTGAAGGCCAGAGGCCGCTAGTCTTATTTCATACCCTCTTGGCCGACCGCAGCGTCTACGATGGAATTTTTTCCACTCTGGCGGAAAATCGTGATGTCATCCGGTTTCAGTTTCCGGGATTCGGCGCATCGGTTGGGGTCTGTCAGTCGATTGATGACTATGCACTCTGGACAATCTCTTTCCTAAAGGCGCTGGCGTTTGGCCAGCCCGTAGAGATTTTCTCAAATGGTTTTGGCGGCTTTGTATCGGTGGGCGTTACCAGTAAAGCTCCTGAACTTGTCTCGCGTCTGACCATTGCCAATAGCGGCGCGAGCTTTCCAGAAGAGCGCAAGCCGCCACTGCTCAAGATGGCCGAGGCGGTTGAGACTAAGGGTATTGAGGCCGTTCTCGATACAGCGATTTCCCGCATGTTTCCAGAGGCCTTCGCCCAGGCCAACCCAGCCATCGTGCAGGCACGTAAGGTGGCTCTTTCGAAGACCAACCCCGCACAGTTTTCGGCCGCATGTCGCGCGCTCGCGCAGCTCGATTACCGCGATGCCGCGCGGCAGATTTCCCGTCCCGTACGCATCGTGGCGGGCTTAGATGACGGGACGACCCCGCCATTGATGTCCCAGGAGTTGCATCAGCTGGTAAGCGGTTCTACCTACGCCGAAATTCCTGATTGTGGCCACTGTCCGCAGATTCAACAGCCCGCGCGCGTACTCGAGCTGCTTGTCTGATAGCTAATGTTTACAGAATCTAACTTTCGCCTGTTTTTGGCGCCATCGTATTTAGAGGATTTCTCATGACTCAAGACAATCTCATTGAAGTGATTACCGAGAACAAGCTTCCCCACTATGAGCCGTACGGCTGGCATCATTGGCCCGAGCACCCTTGGCTGGCATATCAGTTCCGTCGTGGGCTGGGAGAAGTACAGGAGGGAGGCGGAGCCGTCAGTGAGGTCTTTCAGGCGGCTAGCCGCATGATTCCGGGAGATCTCGAGAGCTGGCACAAGGAGTGGAAGCATATCGCTGACCGCAACTGGAATCGGGGGGAGGAGGCGCAGGCTAAGGGGCATATCCGTACAGCCATGAACTGTTTTCTGCGCGCGGCAGACTACTATCGTCAGGCGGAGTTCTATCTCAAGCCCGATGATCCCCGCCGTTTACCGACCTTTGAAAGGATGGAGGCCTGTAGCCACCGTTTCATAAAAAACCTGAATCCGGCGGGTGAGGTGGTAGACATCCCCTACGAGAACGGGGTGTCTCTCTGTGCCTACTTTGTGAAGTCGCCGTATCCGACCGCGAAGCAGCCCGCACTTATTTGTATGGGCGGGCTCGACTCGATTAAAGACGAGATGTGGTTTATGCAGGCCAAGGGCGCATTGCAACGCGGTATTTCAGTTCTCATGATTGATGGCCCTGGCCAGGGGGGAACCCTTCGACGCCACAAGGTGCCGAATCGGGTTGATACCGAGGTGCCCATTGGAAAGTGCATCGACTGGCTTGAGGCCCGGTCTGACATTGACGCTAGCCGTATTGCTGTCTGCGGTTCGAGTCTGGGCGGCTACTACGCGGCACGGGCGGGATGCTATGAACATCGCCTGGCGGCCTGTATTGCCCATGGCGCGATCTGGGCGATCACTGATCTCTGGGGCGACGCCTCCGAGGACCACGGGCTTGCAGAGCACATTAAGTGGGTCTTTGGCTGTGACTCTATGAAGTCTGCAATGGTGAAGGCCAAGGACTTCACTCTCGAGGGGCATCTAGACCATATGCGTTGCCCATTCCTGGTAATGCATGGGGGCCATGACGTACTCACCGTCTCCCAAGCCCAGAAGGTCTATGACTACGGCAAGGCCAGGGGCAAGGACGTCACGCTACGGCTGCTAAGTGAGGAGGAGACAGGCGCAGAACATTGCCAGCATGACAACCCCACCATCGGACAAGAGATTCTCGGAGACTGGCTCGCTGACCGTTTTGGTATTGATCAGCGAGCCCTTCTGAAAAGCGGTTCTACTGCCTTTGCACTCTAAGATTTAATCTTAAAGAGCTTCTGAGCGTTACCCCCTGCAATTAACTGCCTGTCAGCTTGTGACAGCTTAGGCACGGCGGAGATCAGCCCGAGAGGGTCGGTCTCCCCCATGTCGTATGGGTAGTCTGTGCCAAGCATCACGTGGTCTGCGCCGAAGCGGTTAATGAGGCTCTGAAGCATCTGCGGATCGAAGGTGATGGTGTCGAAGTAGAACTTTTCCAGATATTTCGAAGGCTTTGTAGTAATTACAGAGCGTACATCGGCCCGCTTATGTCCATGATCCATGCGTGCCCAATAGTGGGCGAGATAACCTCCCGCATGGGCAAGAATGATCTTCAGCCGTGGGTAGCGTTTCATGACGCCATCGAAAATTAGATGACTCACTGCTACGGTTGTCTCTAGCGGGTTGCCAATAATGTTGTTCAGATAGTGGTCTGTGAGACGCTGACCATGGCTAAACCCATTCGGGTGCATGAAGAGCACGGCACCCAACTCTTCTACTTTTGCGAAGAATGTATCGAGCTTCAGGCTTGGGTCGGTTAAATCTTTACCGTTGACGTTGGTACCGATCTCGACACCCTTAAACCCGAGCTCCTTAACTACCCGCTCAAGCTCCCGGACCGCCATTGCACTGTCTTGAAGCGGTACCGTACCCATGCCCATGAGCCGAGACGGATTCTC
>JBJOHS010000010.1:0-22923 GCA_046047535.1 Pseudomonadota bacterium | reverse complement strand
AGTGGTCGGCGCAGTGGCGATCATTGTTCACCGCGACGATGATTGATGCGACGTACGAAACTGCATTCAGCACAAACGCGGGGTCTCTCGCAGCAGGTAAAAAGATTCCTGGAATCCCCGCTCATGTTGCCTTTGCAGAGATTGAGTGGGCCCAGGCGAGATCGAAGCGATCGCAACCCCAAGGATTCTCGGCAGCCTTCGAGGCGCAGTCTTTCGGTAAGAGATACTCAGATGATGCGAATACGCCGTCTCGCACAGCAGATGCTTTCGAAACAGTCGCCCTTCGCACTGGTTACTCGCGCACTGTGGGTGCGACCGACCTGCAGATCTTCGCGCGTATCGACAATCTGCTCGATGAGAAATATGTGGGGTCGGTGATTGTGAACAACAGCGCACCCTTCGAACCCTCCCCCGAGCGCAACTGGATGGTGGGGGTAAAGGCCGTGACCCGGTTTTAAACCCGCCTTCCAGAGAACTCGGTACACTCCGGCGCCATGCATAGACTCTGCGTGGCACCGATGATGGATTGGACCGACAGACACTGTCGGTTCTTTCATCGTCTCCTTGCGCCCAATGCCCTGCTGTATACCGAGATGATCACCACGGGGGCAATACTCCATGGAGACCTCAGCCGGCTGCTTGCCTATAATCCGTCCGAACATCCGGTAGCGCTGCAACTGGGGGGCAGTGAACCCGACGATCTCGCGCGGGCCGCTAGGATTGGTGCGCAATGGGGCTATGACGAGATCAACCTTAACTGCGGCTGCCCGAGCGAGCGGGTGCAGAAGGGCGCCTTTGGGGCCTGTCTTATGCGAGAGCCCTCTTTGGTGGCTGACTGTGTGCAGGCGATGCGCGAGGCAGTGGCTGTACCCGTCACGGTGAAGCACCGTATCGGCGTCGACCGCGAGGATACCTACGACTTTGTTGCCCGGTTTGTGTCTCGGCTCATTGCGGCGGGATGCTCTGTATTCATTGTCCACGCCCGCAGTGCCATTTTGAAGGGGCTGTCCCCCAAAGAGAATCGAGAGGTCCCGCCGCTTCGATACGCAATCGTGAGGGAACTGAAGCGAGACTTTCCAGAGGCCACGTTTGTGCTCAATGGAGGGATCGTCTCTGTGGAGCAGGCGCAAGAACTCCTAGCGCCGGCGGTGGGGCCCCAGAGCCCGCAGTCTAGCGCCCATGGGTTACCAGGGCTCGATGGGGTGATGATTGGCCGTGCGGCCTATCACGACCCTTGGCTACTTCGTGACCTCGACGCCCTGCTCTTTGGGGAGAGTGCGCAGCGGCCCCACGACCGCGCATCGATCATTGGCCCCCTGGCAGATTATTTTGATACCCAGCGGTTACTCGGGGTGCCAGCCAAGACAATGGCGCGGCATTGGCATGGGTTGTTTCATGGCCAGCCGGGGGCCCGCCACTGGCGCCGCGCCATGTCAGAGGGATTTCGCCCGTACAATGTCCGTGAAGGTACGGTAGAAACGCGTTAAAGGAGGGTTCTTGATGACAAAAGTTGCCTTGCTCACACCTGCTTTGTTTGCCCTAGGTTTTTTTATTGCGGGCAGTCAGCTCGCCTATGCGAAGAAGACCCAGTGGTGCATCGTGGATAAGAAGTCTGGGGATTACACAAGCGACTGCTTTAAGACCCGTGAAGAGTGTCAGAAGAAGGCGGGCAAGAAGGGTTCTAGCTTTGGCTGTGGGGTTACCTACGAATAGTCGTCAACAGGGACTGTTGTACCTCGCCTATTGAATGATTAGAGAACGTAAGGCGCTTTACTGGCTTTAAATTCGTTCTGCATGTAGAGCTGTAGTAATAACGACTCCATCACGGGCTTGAGAATGCCCGGCTGGCCCTCAAGCAGTTCCCTCAAAGCATCGGCCTGCATCTCTACACAGACCGTCTCGGAGAGCGCGCGCGCAGAGAGACTTCTTACCCCACCAAAGAGAATCGCCTGCTCACCGAACGAATCGCCCGGACCAAGTAAGGCAATCTGGGTCTCCGGATCTCCAGGGGAAAAGAGCTCCACCTGGCCTTCTTTCATCAGGTAGAAGAAATCGGCCTTCTCTCCTTTCTGAAAAAGAAGCGCTTGCGCAGGATAGCTCTTCTCCACGGCAGTAGGACGATTGGTCGCTGGTGAATCCTCTCTGTCGGTCATGGCTGCGCTCTATCTTTGTTGCTACGTTGGTCCAACTTGCCTAGGCTTCGAGGTACTTTGGTACGCCGTTGATCTTTCCCTCCAGAATGCGCTGCACAGTGAGCCGGCAGATTCCTTTAAGCCCAGGGTTGGCTCGCTCAATCTCCCGAATTGCGCTTGGAATTGGAATGATTTTTACGTTGACCACTGAGGTGGCCGTGTAGCTATATCGAAGTGGTAGGTCGCAGAGCCCCTCCGCAAGCCCAATCGTAGAGCCAGGGCCGAGAACAAAGGTGTTTTCTTCGTCCTGCACTTCCACTTCTCCGAGTACCACCACATAGGCAGTGTCTGGAATTTGCCGTGCCTTCATAATGCTCTGGCCGGGACTAAAGAGGCCCGTTCTAAGTCGTGCCGTAGCCCAAACGCGGTAAAACATGCGCTCAAGGCTCGACATATCGTACTGGTCGAAAAACTCGAAAGTGCTCTTCGACTGAGACTGTGTAAGGCTCAGACCTTTGAAGCGCGTGCGGTCAATGTTGAATCGAAACGTGGACATGGTCTAGCATCAGGAATAACGAGGTCGATATAGAGTTTACGTAATATGCTGAACTTTCGTAAGAAGTACGTAATGCAGATGCCGGTAGTGTCTGCAAAAATGCTGTTTTTTAGGGAGGCGTTTCTATGAAGGTTCGGTTCTGGGGGGTGAGGGGCACCATTCCATGCGCCTCGACGAGCCACCTTCGCTACGGCGGCAACACAAGCTGTGTCACCGTTGCCTGTGGTGATCGGCTGATTATTCTTGATGCAGGTTCGGGTATTCGGCCTCTGGGCGGGTGGGTTCAGGCGCAAGGTTTTGCCTCAGCAGACCTGTTTTTGTCTCATGTTCATTGGGATCACATTCAGGGGCTGCCTTTCTTCAAGCCGCTGTATGCAGATGACTTTAGTCTCACAGTCTGGGCGGGCAATCTTCAGCCCCAGGGATTATCGGTAGCAGATGTTTTGGCCCGCCAGATGTCTACGCCTTTTTTTCCTATTGCCCCAAACCATTTCTCGGCGGAAATGATGCTCAAGGATTTTGCTGCGGGAGAGTCGCTCGATCTTGGCCAGGGCATTACTATACGTACGGCACCCCTGAATCATCCGCAAGGCGCCACAGGATATCGGGTCGAGCATGATGGCTGCGCCGTCTGTTATGTGACGGATACCGAGCATCGCCCAGGTAAGCTTGACACTACTATCGTAGAGCTTATTCGCGGCGCTGATCTCGTGATTTATGACAGCACCTATACCGACCAAGAGTTCTTTCGTTTTGCCGGCTGGGGCCATTCTACCTGGCAGCAGGGTGTGCGGCTCTGTAAGGCGGCCGAGGCCGCGCAGCTCGCGATTTTTCATCACGACCCAGACCACGACGACAATTTTATGGACCGGATTGCGGAAGAGGCGCAAGAGATGTGGGCCGGCGCATTTGTGGCCCAGGAGGGTCAGCAGCTGATTCTCTAGTAACGTGCTCTGGCCGCTGCCTAGGCGTTGTAGCGATGCCCTCGGGCATGCAGGTCGTTGTGAAGATAGAGCTGTAGAAGCAGGGCCTCAAACACCGGCTTAATGGTGCCCTTTTCCAACTCGAGCATTTCTCTGAGGGTGTCTGCCGAAAGCGCCAAGCAGACCACCCCATCAATCGCACGGGCCGACACGCTGCGTACGCCGCCAACGAGGATGGCCTGCTCTCCAAACGAGGTGCCGGGGCCGAGGGTTGCAATCTGCTTCTGGGTGCTGGGCTCAAAGAGGCCGACTTGGCCCTGCCGGATGACATAAAACCGATCGGCTGCATCGCCCTTATTAAAGAGGAGTTGGCCGGGAGGAAAGAAGACCTCGTTGGGCCCGAGGTTTGGTATCTCCGGCTCGGGAGCGTGCGTCGCTGGGGCAGATGCCGCCGCCGGTGGGGACGGCGTGCTGGTCGGCGCTGTTGGTGGCGCTGCACCGAAGGTGGGCCATTGAACGGGTTCGAAGCCAATCTTTCTCTCGACCGGCTGCTGTGGTGCGGCAGAGATGGGCTTGGCAGGCTGGATAAGTGGGGCCGGTGGGGCCGGTGGGGCTTGTATCGCTGACGGTGGCGGTGGCTTGGGAGTTTTCGCCACGGTCGGAGGCTCTGGCTCAGGCGTAGCGACGAGTGAGAGTAGTTCCTTAAGCTTTGGTGCTGGGGAGGCGATCTTGGGGAGAAACTCTTCAGGCACTTCTGTTGTGCCCGCGACCAGTTTCAGGGCGGTGGTGAGAGTCTCGGAAGCCTGCTTGGTTGCCTGCCGCAGCGCAACGTTACGCAGCGCTGCTTGCGCGCAGATCTCATCGATGGAGGGAGTCGACTGGGCCATGGACGGGTCGTTATGAAGAATTTTTCCTGCGTGGGCTATGTTGTTGTCCGTTGGTCTACTGTCAACGCATGAATTCAGGGGGGCTGGCCCGATCCCCAAGGATCCGTTGCACGGTGAATCGGCAGATCCCTTTGAGCCCAGAATTGATGCGACCGATCTCACGAGCGGCGACGTCGATGGGAATCACTTTACAGTTCAAGGCTGTATGGGCGATGTAGTCGTACCGAGACGTAAGCCCACAAAGGCCCTCGGCCAGTCCGATCACGGTACCCGGTCCGAGCAAATAGGCGCCGTCATCGTCTTCTACCGAGGCCTCTCCGGAGACAATTACGAAGGCGTAGCTTGGAATCTGATCTTTGCGCTGCACGGGCTGCCCGACCTCAAAGACGCCTGTCTGCAGAGTCTTGCTTGACCAGAGTCGAAAGAAGAGACGCTCCTGACCGCTAAGGCTGCGTTCATCAAAATACTCGACGCTCTCATGGCGTTTCGCAGTAATGCTAAGGTCGTCAAATGCGGAGCGGTCAATGCTAAAAGAGACAGGGGATGTTGCGGTCATCTACATGTCCTTGCGGGCCCCAGCACACATACGAGGCGTAGGGATAGGGGCTCGATAGAAAATTCTGCAGTTTTCATCTTCACCTCCTAAATCTCGGCCCGTCAACCCCAAAGTTAAGGCCTCATCGCCGAAAAACAAAACACTGGCGCCTCCGGCACGAATCGAACGTGCGACCCTCCCCTTAGGAGGGGGATGCTCTATCCACTGAGCTACGGAGGCCTACTGCGTACCTGGGACAAGATAACGCCTTCTTTCAATTCCAATAGTAAGCCATCACCGCCTAACCGCGGTTAGGCAAGGTAAGTCTGGTTGGTCACAGGGTTAGGGCAGTTCTGGCGTTGGTGGCTGCTGTCGCTTGTACCGCCGTATCGCATGGAGAATGACAGCGGTGAGAGCAAGGCCAAGTACCAGCCAGCCCGCGGCTAGGAGACGCTCTAGCCACTGTAGCCCGATTAGGCGTACGAGCGCTTCGCAGACATAGAGCCAGATGAGAAGCGACATCCATTGAAATGTGTAGACCCTACCTTGATAGAGACCCGGGAGGGCCATGACCAACGGGACAACCTTCAGCCAGAGCCATGACCCCTCTCTAACGGGATCGATCAGGCCCTCCCAAGACGCCCCGTATACCACCATGATCAGGCAGAGACCTGCAGCCCACCGCGCATCAGTCTCGCGGATTTTTGGGGACGGTATGGAGAACAGGCCAGCTGTCGGAGGCGTGCTCACAGAGGCGGTACTACCTGTTTTAGTCGATGGGCAGTCTGCGCGACACGTTGGCCTAGGGCCCGTGCAAGGCGATGCTCCTCGTCGCTAACAGGTGAACGACCGTCACTGCCCGCAACATGGGAGGCTCCGTAAGGCGTTCCACCGGTTCGGGTACTCCCGAGGTCAGGCTCTGAATAGGGGATCCCCACGATCAACATGCCGTGGTGGAGCAGTGGGAGCATCATGCTCAGCAGGGTTGACTCCTGGCCCCCATGGAGGCTGCCGGTACTGGTGAAGACCGCCGCTGGTTTACCAATGAGGTCACCGGAAAGCCACGCATTGAGGCTTCCATCAATGAAATATTTCATGGCGGCAGACATGTTGCCAAACCGGGTGGGAGAGCCCAGGATCAAGCCTGAGCACTCTCGCAGGTCTTCTGCTCCGGCATAGGGTGGACCATCGGCAGGGACCGGCGGGCTGACAGACTCGTGATTTGCCGAGACCGCTGGCACGGTGCGCAGACGTGCTGCACACCCCGGCACCGATTCCACGCCATCGGCGATAGCCTGCGCGAGGGCCGCCGTGGCACCATGGCGGCTATAGTAGATAACGAGAATTTCAGTTAAAGCCATGCCCCGTATCATAGCGATACCGTCAAAGGAGATTCGAGTATGAAAGTCCAAGACATTCTGAAGCTCAAGGGCAATCGCATGTTCACCTCATCGCCGAATGAGTCTTTGTCGGATGCTGTGATTCGTATGGCAGAGGAGGATATTGGTTCATTGGTGGTCTTGGATGGTGAGAAACTTGCTGGAATGTTGACCTTTCGGGAAGTTCTGGTCGTCTTGGCCAAGCGACAAAAAGAGCAGCGGGTGGGGCCAACGCCGACGATGAACCAGATTCTTGTCAGTGAGGTAATGAACACGCGTCCGACCCGTGCGACCCCCGACATGACGATAGACGCCCTGCGGGAGGTCATGAATGCCTGTGGTGAGCGATATCTACCGGTGATAGATGACGAACGGTTGCTCGGCGTCGTTTCTTTTCATGACGTTGCCCGGGCAGTCTTAGATGCCCAGAGTTTTGAGAATCGCATGCTCAAAGCCTATATCCGTGACTGGCCTGCTGAGAGCGAGGATAAGCGTGAGAATACTGGTCTGTAATGACGATGGATATTTTTCACCTGGTATTGCCGCCCTGGCTGAGGCAATGCGTGGCTTTGGTGAGGTCACGGTGGTCGCCCCCGAGGCAGATCGCAGTGGGGCTAGCAATTCTCTGACGCTCGACCGGCCCCTCTACGTCCGGGAGGCAGCGAGTGGTTTTTTCTACGTCAACGGAACCCCTACAGACTGCGTCCATGTCGCGGTAACGGGTTTTTTGGGCTATCGGCCAGACCTTGTGGTCTCTGGCATCAATAACGGCCAGAACGTCGCGGAAGACACACTCTATTCGGGTACGGTGGCTGCTGCGATGGAGGGCTTCTTGCTCGGTATTCCGTCAGTGGCCTTTTCGCTTGCCGACCGGGGTTTTGGGCATCTCGACACGGCAGTCCATGTGGTGCAGCGGGTGGTCTCTAGGCTTATTCGCCAGCCTTTTGCGGAGACGAGGCTTCTGAATGTCAATATCCCGAGTGTGGCTTTGGGTGATCTCGCCGGATATACGGTCTGCCGGCTTGGCCGGCGGCATGTCGCCCAGCCAGTGGTGCGTGTCGCCTCGCCGCGCGGCGAGCCTATGTTTTGGGTAGGGGCGCCGGGGGGAATTCGTGATGCAGGGCCCGGCACAGACTTTTATGCCCTGGCCAATCGCCAGGTGTCGATCACTCCACTGCGCATCGATCTCGCGGATTCCGATGGACTGGCCTCGGTCTCAGAATGGCTGGACGAACTCCGCTAGGTCCGGGGCGTAGACCGCAGATTCCTCCCCCGCTGACCCTTAAGCCTAAATGGGGGGGGCGTGTCGCGGAGACTACGCATGCCCCCGCAGGATCAGCCGAGGCGTCGGTATCCAGCCTAGACCGTGGACAGGCCTCTGGCGAAGGCCTTACCAGCGATCGACTACGAGATCGAATGGTGGCGCGGTTGCGCCAGCAGGGGATCCAAGACGAGACGGTTCTGCGGGCAATGCAGACGATTCCGAGGCATATCTTCGTAGACCCGGGGCTGGCAAGTCGGGCCTATGAGGATTCCGCCTTGCCCATTGGGCACTCACAGACGATTTCGCAGCCCTATGTAGTGGCGCGGGCCATCGCTCTAGCAAGGATGCTCCTGGGCGCTCCCGAGGCGAAGCAGCCCAGTCTGGGGCACAGGCCACGACGCATACTGGAGATCGGTGGAGGCTGTGGCTATCAGGCCGCTGTGCTCTCCTTGGTCTTTGGGGAGGTCTACTCGGTTGAGCGTATCGAGGGCCTGCATCTTCAGGCACGGCGGAACCTCTTTCCTCTCGCCTTGCCCAACCTGCATCTGCTCCATGCCGATGGGTTGAGTCTGCCCGGTGATCTCGGGCCCTTCCAGGCCATATTTCTAGCGGCGGGCATGCCGAGCATTCCGGAGCATTTGTTGAGAGAATTAGAACCAGGTGGGGTCTTGGTGGCCCCGATTGGAGCGCCGACCCAGCGTCTTGTCGTCATTCGTTCGTTGGCGACGGGACTGGCCGATCGGTCGCCTGACTACGAACGCCGAGAATTCGAGGAGGTCTCCTTCGTGCCCATCCTTCGAGGAATACAGTCATGAGGCAACGACATTATTTGGTCATTGGGTTTCTCATTCTTACCGGATGTGCAGCGCCAAAAGGCAAAGCCCCAGTGGAGACGCGGACGATCGGTTCGACGCAGACCGCACCGTCGTCAGCCAGAAAGCCGCCTGGGTCCGCGGCAGGCAGCGGTACTTCGGGGGCGGCCACTGCTTCGGGGTCGACTGGCGCTGATGCCAGTGGCCCTGTCCCCCCTGGGTTTTATCGCGTTCGGCGTGGCGACACCTTAATCAGCATTGCCCTGGAGCAGGGTGTTGACTGGCGCGATCTCGCGAGCTGGAACGACATCTCAAATCCCAACGTGATTGAGGTTGGACGCCTTCTGCGCATTCTGCAGGCGCGGCCTGCCGATGCACCTGCACCCTCGGTGGCCGCGGTTACGCCGGGCCCAACGGCTGCCCAGACTGCACCCGTATCGGGGGCCGGTACGGTTCAGGCCCGGCCCATTGAGGCGAACCCATCGGTCGCGAGCGCGCCTTCGGTAGCGGCCGCCCCTCCTGCCACTGAGTTGGCCAGCGCTTCGCCGTCTGCCGCGGGGAGCCTGCAGTGGGCCTGGCCTGCCCACGGCCAGGTGATCTCGGGCTTCGCGGAAGGAGGTAGTAAGGGCGTTGCTATCGCCGGGGCACAGGGTGAAGCAATTTTTGCGGCGGAGAGCGGCAGAGTGATCTATAGCGGCAATGGATTGCGAGGCTATGGGAATCTGGTGATTGTGAAGCACGATCAGGAGTTCACAACAGCCTATGCCCATAACCGGGCCATTCTGGTCAAAGAGGGGCAGATCGTCCGTCGGGGTCAGAAAATTGCTGAGTTAGGTATGTCCGATGCGGACCGTCCGATGCTGCACTTTGAAGTGCGCAAGGGGGGGCGGCCTGTCGACCCCTTGAGCTTCTTGCCGACACGTTAGCCTTGACCCCTATTCTGGTCTTTGACCTGGAGACTATTCCAGACGTGGCAGGTATGCGCCGAATGGGGTGGGTCGATCCGCAGCAGACAGATGCAGAGGCCGTAGAGCATGTCGTCGCCCGGCGTGTATCAGAAGGGCAGACCGCTTTCCTGCCGCCTTTTTTGCAACGCATCTGGGTCTTCGGGTGCGCTTTTCGAGACGCCCATGGGTTTCAGGTGCGTTGCCTGGGGGATGGCTACGGATATGGTGATGCCGACGAGACGCAGCGACTGCGGCAGTTTTTTGGGGTGATCGACCGGCATACGCCCCAGCTGGTCACATGGAATGGCTCGGGCTTTGATCTTCCGGTGATACACCATCGTGCTCTTATGCGTGGCGTGGTAGGCGCGCAATACTGGGATACCGGTGAGGAGAACCGAGACTTTCGATACAACAACTATCTTGGCCGCTATCACAGCCGTCATACGGATTTGATGGATGTGTTGGCGAGTTATTCTGGCCGAGGCAATGCCCCTTTAGACGCAATAAGCCAGCTCTGCGGACTTCCTGGAAAGCTCGGGGAGGATGGCGCGCAGGTCTGGGCCTCCTGCCTGGCGGGTCGGGCCGAGGAGGTGGCCGCCTACTGCGAGACCGATGTGGTGAACACCTACCTTCTTTTTCAGCGGTTTCGCATGATTCGTGGTGAGATCCAGTCCGAGGCGCTCGCGCAGGAGTACCTCGTGGTCCGGGCATGGATTCGTGGACAGGTGGGCCTCGATACCGCTCCCCTGCGGGGCCGTCATTGGGAGAAGTTTCTCGACGCATGGGTCGACGACGCATGGGCCGCAGAACACTAGGGGCGCCGCGGCCCGGCAGGCTCCTCTCAGGACTTGAGATTGAGTCAGTCGATCTGGAGGCCCAGGGTATTGCCCACTACGAGGGTAAGGTGGTCTTCGTCACTGGCGCCTTGGCGGGGGAGCGTGTAGATGCCCAGGTTCTGCGGGAGCGGCCTAGCTATATCAAGGCGCAGGCTATCGCCTGGTATAGAAATTCGCCGGATCGCGTTATACCGAAGTGCCCGCATTATGGGGTCTGTGGGGGATGCTCTATTCAGCATGCGTCCCCGGAGGCTCAAATCGCCTACAAGCAGAGGGTCTTGGAAGACACGCTCTGGCATATTGGAAGGCTACGACCCGAAGAGGTTCTTCCGCCGCTGCGTGGGCCGTCTTTCGGCTACCGGTCGCGGGCACGTCTTTCCGTGCGCTGGGTAGACAAAAAAGGGGGGCTGCTTGTCGGCTTTCGCGAGCGGGCGAGCAGCTATGTCGCGCAGATGCACACCTGTCCTGTCCTGGTACCAAGAGCCTCCGAGATGCTTCCTGCGCTTCGGGATTGTCTCGCACAACTTTCCATCGCGCGAGAGATTCCGCAGGCAGAACTTGCCGCTGGGGATGACCAGATCGTCTGGGTACTGCGTGTGATGTCAGATCCTTCGGAGACCGACCTCACGCGCCTTCGGGAATTCGCCGCGCGTCATGGGGTGAGTATCTGGCTTCAGCCAGGAGGGCCGCAGACCGCCCATCGGCTCGAGGGTGGTAGTCAGTCGTCGCCACTCACCTACCGACTAGGAGCGCCGAATCTCACTATGCCCTTTTCGCCTGTAGATTTCACGCAGGTTAACTTTCCGATAAACCGTGCTCTAGTGGATCGTGCTGTAAGGCTTCTGGACCCTCAGCCGGGTGATCGGGTGGCAGACTTTTTCTGTGGGCTTGGTAATTTCAGCCTTCCTTTGGCGCTCAGGGCTGCAGAGGTTCATGGAATAGAGGGCAGCGGAGCTCTGGTTGCGCAGGCCCAGGCTAACGCGATGGCACTTGGGCTTGGGGCCCGTGTTCAGTTCAGTCAGGCAAATTTGTTTGCTCCCTTGGGAGACTGGTTACGCACCCATGGGCCGTTTGATCGCATTCTGATTGACCCCCCGCGCGAGGGCGCTCAGGCGCTTTGTGAGGCGCTTGCAGAGACGTATCTCACCGACCAGACAGACCCGCTGAGCAGTCTGCCTCGCGGCGTCACAAGACGCCTCGTGATGGTTTCGTGTAATCCCGCGACGCTGGCTAGGGATGCCGCCATCCTAGTGCACCAAGGCCGATGGACGTTGCGGCAGGCTGGCGTGGTGAATATGTTTCCCCAGACAGCCCATGTGGAATCAATTGCGGTCTTTGAGCCGCCAAAAAAAATGGGTCACCAACTGGCGACCCATTGATATGAAGTAAGAGAATTTGCCGCGATTACTCTCTGCTGCTGCCAAAGAGGGACATGAGCAAAACGAGCAGATTGCTGAAGATGTTGTAGACACTCAGGTAAACAGAGAGAGTGGCGCTGATGTAGTTCGTCTCTCCGCCATTTACGATGCGCTGAAGGTCATACAGAAGAAACAGCGAGAAGATCACAACGGCAAGCAGCGACAGGGTAAGCATTAGCGCAGGCATCTGGAGCCAAATATTGGCGATCGATGCAACAATCATCAGCAATACCCCAATAAACAAAAACTTGGCCATGCCGCTCAGGTCTTTTTTGATCACGGTTGACAGCGAAGCCATGCCAAAGAAGACGAGCCCCGTGCCTCCGGCGGCTACAGCGATAAGCTGGCCACCATTCCCCATACCGAGGGCTGCGCCCACGATCCGGGAGAGCATCAGACCCATGAAGAAGGTGAAGCCTAGAAGAAGATAAACACCTACGACGCTGTGCTTGAAACGCTCGATGGCAAAAAAGAAACCGAAGGCGATTGCCAAGAAGAGCAGCGTGCCAATGAGCGGACTACCGGCGAAAAAAGAAAATCCCATCGCCATACCCATGTAGGCGCCTAAGACGGTCGGCACCATAGTGGCCGCGAGCATCAGGTAGGTATTGCGCAGAACCCTATTCTGAATGCCAGAGCCGGCGCGTTCAGAGCTAGAAACAGGGTTGAATTGTGGAACCATGGCGGTCAATCTCCTTTTGAGGTAAGCCAAACAGATATAATCTAGGGTTTGCGTCAGAAGTCAATATAAAGAGGCCTAACTGCCTTATCCGTTAGGGATTTTCTGTCTCAGATTCTGCTGCTTTCCCTCGGCCTCGCCCGGGATTACGTCAGATTTTTGTGACACCGATTAGAGTAGTCCAGACGTAAAAAATTCAATTCCTCTACCAAAAAGGACCGAAGTCATGTCAGTTGAGCGTACGCTTTCCATTATCAAGCCCGATGCCGTAGCCAAAAATGTCATCGGTGAGATCTACAGCCGATTTGAAAAGGCAGGGCTCAAGGTCGTTGCCGCCCGGATGATGCACTTGTCCCGGCGAGAAGCTGAGGGCTTTTACGCCGTGCACGCCCAACGCCCCTTTTTCAAAGACCTTGTCGACTTCATGGTTTCTGGGCCCGTAATGGTTCAGGTGCTCGAAGGAGAAGGCGCGATCGCGAAGAACAGACAACTTATGGGGGCGACCGATCCCAAAAAGGCCGACCCTGGCACCATTCGTGCCGACTTTGCAGACAGCATCGACGCCAACGCTGTGCATGGTTCTGACGGCCCCGATACCGCGGCCCAAGAGATTGCGTACTTCTTTTCGTCTCTGGCGGTCTTTGGGCGCTAGCCCTCTGCGGGTGGCGTAGCGCTTACCGGCCAGCGATTTCTCCAATATGCACCCTCCACCTCCCGAAATGGCCGGCCGGGTTGATCGGCCGCCCGTAAATCTGCTCGGGCTCTCGCCCCAGCAGATGGAAGACTGGGTGGTGGGTCTTGGCGAAAAGCCCTTTCGGGGCAGGCAGTTGCTTAAATGGCTGCACCAGCAGAGGGCAACCCAGTTTGCCGATATGTCGAATCTGGCGAAGACGTTTCGTGCTCGGCTGGGAGAAGAGGCTTGTATCGGTCTGCCCCAGGTGCTTAGTGACCATCGCTCTGCAGACGGGACCCGCAAGTGGCTCATCGATGCTGGTCAGGGTAATGCGGTTGAGACAGTCTTTATCCCCGAAGATGACCGCGGCACCCTCTGCGTTTCTTCTCAGGCGGGCTGCACGGTGGCCTGCCCTTTTTGTTCGACCGGCCAGCAGGGCTTTGCCCGCAATCTAACGACTGCAGAGATTGTCGGGCAACTCCATCTCGCAAACCGTCTGCTTCAGGCGGCCCGCGATGCAGCGAATCTACCGCGATTAGCCACGCCAGCGCCTGTCTCTAACGTTGTTCTCATGGGAATGGGTGAGCCTCTGCTCAACTACGAGGCAGTGGTTTCGGCATTACAGCTCATGCTGCACGATGACGCATATGGGCTTTCGCGGCGCCGCGTTACTGTCTCGACATCGGGTGTGGTGCCCATGATCGACCGCCTTGCGCAAGACTGCCCAGTAGCGCTTGCGGTCTCGCTCCATGCGCCCACCGATGGGCTGCGAGACGTCTTGGTGCCACTCAATCGGAAGTACCCGTTAAGGGAGTTGATGGCGGCCTGTAAGCGTTATCTGAAGGCCGCACCGAGAGATTTCATTACGTTTGAATATGTGATGCTGCGTGGGGTGAATGATTCTCACGCACACGCCCAGCAGCTTATTGATCTCGTTGGGCAGGCGGGCGTGGACTGCAAATTCAATCTTATTCCTTTCAATCCTTTTCCGAATTCCGACTATCAACGCTCAGAGTATCGGGTGATTTGCGGGTTTGCCGATAGATTGACCCAAGCAGGTTTCATTACCACCATCCGAAAAACTCGGGGCGAGGACATTGATGCAGCCTGTGGTCAGCTTGCCGGAGATATCCAAGACCGAACCCAGATCACCCAGCGCATCGCCATTCAGCGCAGAGCACAGACAGGGAAGACACCGGTATGAATACGACTATGCCGCAGACCCCAGAGCCGGGACAGCCTGGCACGGCGCCATTTGTCTGTGGGCCCGCCGCTCGACGAGAGACCCATGCGGTCGAGATCCGTTGGAACGACACCAGGGTTCAGGTGGGCGGCGGAGCACCAGTCGTGGTTCAGTCGATGACCAACACCGATACGGCCGATGCCATTGCAACCGCCATTCAGGTGCGTGACCTTGCGTTTGCCGGCTCCGAGGTGGTTCGTATCACCGTTAACACCATTGAGGCGGCCCGCGAAGTTCCCGCGATTCGCGAGCAGCTCGACAAGATGAACTGCCCGGTTCCCCTAGTGGGCGACTTTCATTTCAACGGCCACAAACTGCTGGCTGAGGTGCCGGAATGTGCGGTGGCCCTGTCCAAATATCGAATTAACCCCGGTAACGTGGGCCGAGGCGCAAAACGTGACACCCAGTTCGGTGCCATGGTCGAGGCAGCACTGAAGTACGACCGCCCCGTGCGAATTGGGGTCAACTGGGGCAGTCTTGATCAGGACCTCCTGGCCCGTCTTATGGACGAAAATGCCGCCCGTGCAGAGCCCTGGGATGCGGGGGCGGTAATGCGTGAGGCGCTGGTAACTTCTGCAATTCAAAGCGCTGAGCAGGCCGTTGCCTGGGGCATGGGCAGAAATAAGATCTGTCTCTCCGCTAAGGTCTCCGCGGTCCAAGACCTCATCTCTGTGTATCGCGAACTCGCACGACGATGTGCGTTTCCCCTGCACCTGGGCCTGACCGAGGCCGGGATGGGCAGTAAGGGTATTGTCTCTTCGACCGCGGCAATGGGGGTATTGCTGCAAGAGGGAATCGGCGACACCATTCGTGTCTCCCTAACGCCAGAGCCTGGGGGAGATCGTCGTCGGGAAGTGGTGGTAGCCCAAGAAATGCTCCAGGTTCTTGGGCTTCGCGCGTTTACCCCGTTAGTGATTGCATGCCCGGGATGCGGACGCACCACCTCGACGTTCTTTCAAGAGTTGGCCAACAAGGTGCAGGCCTATCTGCGCGATCAGATGCCGATCTGGAAGACACGGTATCCGGGGGTGGAGTCGATGAATGTTGCGGTCATGGGATGTGTCGTCAACGGGCCTGGTGAGAGCAAGCATGCGAATATCGGGATCAGCCTGCCAGGTACCGGTGAGAGCCCGGTTGCCCCGGTCTACATCGATGGCGAACGCGGCCCTACGCTCAAGGGTGATCAGATTGCCGAGGAGTTTCAGGCCCTAGTCGCCCAGTATGTCGAAGACCATTACGGAGCTGGTGCGCCAGCCCCGAAGAAGGACCTCTCTCATGCCTGAACGCGCGCCTTTGCTAGCGGCAGTCAAGGGTATGAACGATCTTCTGCCGGAGGATATGGCTGTCTGGGAGCGGGTCGAGGGAGTCGTGGCCGATGTCTTCCGACAGTATGGCTATCGGGCCGTACGGACGCCAATTCTCGAGCAGACGGCGGTCTTCGTTCGTGCAATTGGTGAGGTGACCGACATCGTTGAGAAGGAGATGTATACCTTCACAGATGCATTAAACGGTGAGCAATTGACCCTGCGCCCCGAGAATACGGCCGCGGTCGTTCGGGCCGCTATTGAGCATAACCTTTTGTACGAGGGGCCCAAGAGGCTCTGGTATTTCGGCCCTATGTTTCGCCATGAGCGTCCACAGAAGGGCCGCTATCGTCAGTTTCATCAGTTTGGTGTCGAGGCCCTTGGGCATGGTAGCCCGGAGGTGGATGCTGAGCAGCTGCTGATGGTCTGGCGGCTCTGGCAAGCACTAGGGATCAAGCCAGAGCACCAGCCTGTTTTGGAGATCAACTCTCTGGGCTCGTCCGAAGAACGCGCGGCCCATCGCGCCGCATTGGTGGACTATTTTTCTTCGCACATTGGCGCACTTGATGCCGACAGCCAGCGTCGGCTCACGACCAACCCGCTGCGAATTCTCGACAGTAAAAATCCAGCGATGCAGGCACTTATTGCCCAGGCCCCCCAGTTACCGTCCTTTCTTGGAGACGCGTCGCGGCGGTTTCAGGATGCGGTTTTGGAGATTCTCAGCCAGGCAGGACTGCCGTTCCGGCTTAATCCGCGGCTTGTCCGGGGGCTTGATTACTACAACCTCACCGTCTTTGAATGGGTCACCGATCTACTCGGTGCGCAGGGCACGGTCTGCGGGGGGGGGCGTTATGACGGGTTAATCGAGATGATGGGTGGTAAGCCCGCGCCCGCCTGTGGTTTTGCGATTGGCGCTGAACGGCTGATTGCCTTACTTGAGGCCTGTGCTCCGGTTATTCCGCTACAGCGACTCGATGTCTACCTAATGCATTGGGGAGAGGGCTCCGCACTGCAGGCAACGCGTCTTTCGGAGATGCTTCGCACCGCCGGACTCTCAGTTCAGATGCACTCGGGCGGTGGCAGTGTAAAGTCCCAAATGAAGAAGGCGGACTCCAGCGGTGCCTGTATTGCCGCCTTGCTCGGAGAGGATGAGCGCGCTGCCGGGCGCATTACCCTCAAGCCTCTGCGGGGCCAAGGAGAGCAGAAGACTCTGGCCTGGGCTGAGGCTGCCGCGGCAGCCCATTCCATGCTCCACCCTACGACGAAAAATGAGGCAGACCTCAGTTATGCGTGAAGACTTAGAACAGGAAGAGCAGCTGGCAGCTGCCAAGGCCTTCTGGAAGACCAATCGGCTCTGGATTCTCACCCTGGGATGGATCGTACTACTTGCCACGGCCGGCTATCAGGGCTGGACCGCTTGGCAGGCCCATCAGGGTGAGAAGGCCTCCGCCTTATTGTCTGGGGTAGAGCGGGCAATTCAGGAGCAAGACCTTGAGAAGGCCACTGCGGTCGGAAAGACCTTGGTCGAGAACCACAGTGGGTCAGACCAGCATGTGCTCGCGGCTTTTCGCATTGCCAAGGCATATGCGGCGGGTAGTCAGTTTGATGAGGCAGCCCAGTGGCTTCGCCCCGCCGTTGAGGCACGGGATCCTGCGCTTGGCTGGGTGGCCCGCTTGCGCCTCTCCGCCGTACTGATCGATCTTGACCAACTCCCCCAGGCCCTCGCGAGTCTTGAGGGGGCCCCCCCTGAATCCTTTGTGCCGCAGGTTGATGACCGTCGCGGCGATATTCACGCGCTTCTCGGTAAGCCCGCCGAGGCGGCCACGGCCTGGAAGAGCGCCCTGACCGCCTTGGGAGGTGAGCCTCCAAAATCGGCATTGGCCGATATCGTGGCCCGAAAGATTGCGAGTCTTGAAGCGTTTTCGGCCCAGTCTGAAGGGAAGGCACCATGAGGGTATGCCTATCGGCGGCTGCGCACCTGACGGTCTTGGTGGCGCTTACGGTATTTGCTCTGGGATGCGCTGGCCCGAGTAAGCCCAAGCCCGCGAGCCTCGGGTCATTTACGCCGCAGCTGACCCTGAAGACTGTCTGGTCTCAGCCCGTGGGGGCCGCGGGGACATCCGCCTCCGGCCAGGGCGCGTTTGCCCCTGCTGTCTCTGCCGGGCTGGCGGTCGTTGCCAATCGGTCCGGTCGGGTCTCCGCCTTCGCACTTGCATCTGGTACCCCGCGTTGGACGGCCGACCTCAACACTTCGATCGCGGCTGGCGTAGGTACGGGCGCCGGGGCGGCTGAGGGCCTTTTTGCTGTTGTCACCGAATCGGGTACGTTGGTGCTTTTTGATGGACTGGGGGCTCAGCGCTGGCAAGTGGCTCTTGGAGGGGTAGCCCGAGAGCGGCCGGTTCTCACCGGGGGGGTCGTGGTGGTTCGGCTGATGGACAATCGCCTGATTGGTTGGGACATCGAGACAGGGGTGCGTCGGTGGGTATTGCAGCGATCGATGCCACCGTTGGTATTACATGGAGAGTCCGGGTCTCGGGCGGAGTCTCCGCAAGATCTCGAGGCACTGAACACGTCTATTGGTCCAAGCGACCTGGTAGCGAACCTTCCTGGCGGCCGTGCACTATGGGTGAATGCGGCGACTGGGCTGGTTCGGTACGAATCCCAGGTGCTAACGCCGCGTGGAAGTAATGAGGTTGAGCGACTCTCCGATCTACTCGGTGCTCCTGAAGTCTTTGAGGACGCCGTCTGCACCGCAGCCTATCAAAACCTGGTGGCCTGTCTTACGCCAGACATGTCGAAAATTCTCTGGCAGCAGAAATTTCCGGCTGTGGTTCCGATCGCAGCCGATGCACGGCTGCTTTTTGCGATCGACGCCAGTGCGCGCGTAGTGGCCTTTGACCGAGCTACCGGTAGCCGACTCTGGCAGAACGATGGTCTTTTCCTACGTGGTCTGTCTGCTCCAGTGTCATTTGATCGGGCAGTCTGGGTCGCCGATTACGAGGGAATCCTCCATGGCCTCAACCGCCAAGACGGCGCCTTTATCGCACGGCTTAGCCTTCCCGGTGGCAAGCCTTCTGGGCCAATGATCGCTACCCGCGAGGGCTTACTCGTGCAGTCCCAGGGGGGCTTTCTGATGCTCCTCCGGCCGTAAGTCTTCAGGCCGGGCCAGAAAGGCGCATGTCGGTGAAGCCCGTTGTGGTACTTGTTGGCCGGCCCAATGTTGGCAAGTCAACCCTCTTTAACCGCCTCACGCGGTCTCGGGATGCGCTTGTGGCCGACCTTCCAGGTCTGACACGGGATCGCCATTATGGAGAGGGCCGCGTCGGTCCGTCACCCTATCTTGTGGTGGACACCGGGGGCTTTGAGCCCGTCGTGAAAGAGGGCATCGTCGCGCAGATGGCTCGACAGACCAAGCAGGCGATTGCGGAATCCGATGTTACGGTCTTTCTGCTAGATGGTCGGCACGGACTTGCGCCACAGGATCATCAGATAGCCGAACTCTTGCGCCGATCCGGGCGTCCGGTGGTCTTGGCGGTTAATAAACTCGAGGGGCTAACGGGAGAGGGACGAACCGCCGAGTTCTATGAACTTGGTCTCGGGGAGCCACTGGCGATCTCTGGCGCGCATGGTGACGGAGTCTATAGCCTTATGGAGGCCGCCGTTGCTCGGGCGCTCGCATTTTTTGGGCCCGAGCCTGAAGGTCCACCTCTCACAGAAGAAGACCCTGACCTGGACCTTGAGCCGCTTCTGGTTGAGTCGGTTGCGGGTCTGCCACAGAAGATTCCCGCCCATGGCCTGCGTGTCGCCGTGGTCGGAAGGCCCAACGTAGGGAAGTCCACTTTGGTGAATACCTTGCTTGGGGAAGAACGGGTCATCGCCTTCGATATGCCCGGTACCACCCGCGACGCCATTGAGATTCCGTTTCAGCGCAATGGGGTTCCGTACCGGCTTATTGATACCGCAGGGCTGCGTCGACGGGGAAAGGTCTTCGAGGCGATTGAGAAGTTTTCGGTTATCAAGACCCTCCAGGCGATTGAGTCAGCGCATGTGGCTGTCCTCTTGCTCGATGCCCAGCAGGATATCTCGGACCAAGATGCCCACATCGCTGGATTTGTCATGGAGTCTGGGCGGGCGCTGGTTATCGGCGTCAACAAATGGGATGGGCTCGATACTGTGGCGCGTGATGAGGCCAAGCGTCTTTTGGCGCGAAAGCTCCCCTTTCTGTATTGGGCCAAAACCCACTTTATGTCGGCCCGCACCGGCCAGGGCGTGGATGCGCTTATGCGCTCGGTGCTTGATGCCTACGCTGCGGCGACACGCAAGCTTTCTACCCCACGTCTGACGCGTTGCCTTCGAGAGGCTGTGGAGAGGCAGCAACCCCCACGTCGTGGCGGACAGCGCCCGAAGCTGCGGTATGCCCACCAGGGCGGACAGAATCCACCGATCGTCGTCGTGCATGGGACATCCCTTGATCAGGTTTCTGAGGTCTACAAGCGCTACTTGGAATCGCAGTTTCGCCAGAAATTTGCCCTGGAAGGCACGCCGCTGCGAATAGAATGGAAAGTATCTAAAAACCCCTACGTACAGAAGGCATGACCCAAGGTCGGTCAGGCGGTATAG
Source organism: Pseudomonadota bacterium (assembly GCA_046047535.1). GTDB lineage: Bacteria > Pseudomonadota > Gammaproteobacteria > Burkholderiales > Burkholderiaceae_A > Hahnella. The sequence continues at coordinate 2,715 of JBJOHS010000010.1, read as the reverse complement.
TGTCGCGGTAGAACACCAAAATAAGACCGGAGCCAAAAATGTCCATGAATAAAGGCCAAGCCCTCCAAGATCCTTTCCTCAATACCTTGCGCAAGGAGCATGTCTCGGTCTCTGTGTATCTCGTTAATGGCATAAAACTCCAGGGGCATATTGAGTCTTTCGATCAGTATGTCGTGCTCCTAAAAAATACCGTGACACAGATGGTCTATAAGCACGCGATTTCAACCATTGTTCCTGCGCGTGCCGTTAATTTCTCGATTGAAGGCGAATCCAACTGAGCAGTTAACGCCGTCTAGTCTGGCCGAGCTTGGGAGTTTTTCGAGCAAAGGCCAGTCAGAGGCGCAGTTCTCACGTTTCCCCAAAACGTTGGTGGTCGCACTCCAACTGGGGCGCACTTCCGAGCCAAACACCCAGGAAATACGCGAGCTGGCTGCCTCGGCTGGTGCCCAGGTCGTCGATGCAGTCACTGGCAGACGGGATCGGCCCGACCCCGCGCTCTTCGTTGGTTCGGGTAAGGCCGAGGAGATCCGAGCACTCTGTCTTGAAAAGGGTATTGAGCTGGTGGTCTTCGACCATGAACTCTCCGCCGCCCAGCAGCGTAACCTACAACAACGGGTGGGCAGGCGGGTCATCGATCGGGTTGCCCTGATTCTAGATATCTTCGCGCTACGGGCCAAGAGTCATGAGGGCAAGCTGCAAGTGGAACTGGCCCAGCTCGACTACCTCTCCGCCCGCCTGGTACGGGGCTGGACCCACCTAGAGCGGCAGCGCGGCGGTATTGGCCTGCGGGGCCCGGGCGAGACCCAGCTTGAGACCGATCGCCGTCTCCTCGGCCAGCGGGTAAAGCAGCTCAAACTGCGTCTTGCCAGTCTTGATCGACAGCGCCTAAACCGGCGACGTGGCCGTGGCCGTGATGGTAGCCTCAAGGTGTCGCTCGTGGGCTACACCAATGCTGGTAAGTCGACGCTTTTTAATGGCCTTACCCATGCCGGGGTACTTGCCATGGACCAACTCTTTGCGACCCTGGACACGACGAGTCGCCGCGTTTTTCTTGCGCCGGGTCAATATATGGTCCTCTCCGATACGGTTGGGTTTATTCGGGCCTTGCCCCACAGCCTTATTCAGGCCTTTAAATCGACTCTGCAGGAGGCTGCTGAGGCCGACCTGCTTCTGCATGTCATTGATGCGGCCGATCCCGAGCGGCATGCCCAGGAGGAGGCGGTACTTCAAGTCTTGGGAGAGATCGGCGCCCAAGACGTACCGTGTATCCAGGTACTCAATAAGGCGGATCTGGTTCATTTACCCCCACGGGCCGACCGGGGGCCCTGTGGTAGCATCGAACGCGTTTGGATCAGCGCGGCTCATGGCCAGGGGCTCGATCTGGTCAGGCAGGCCGTATCTTCGTTTGGCTGGCCGCTGTCCCCAAGTGACGCCATGTCGCACGCCCTGGCCTCTTTAGAGGCCGACGGTCCGATTCATCCCCATTCTCTGCTGTAAAGGCGTGGTTTTTTAAATGATTAGACGACTAGCGCGTGTTTTTTCGATCGGTGATCCCCGCTGGGGTCGAGGCTCGTCTTCAGACGACGAGGGTGGTTCGTCTGGCCGGCCGGGTAATGCCAATGGCAGTAGCAGCCCCGAGGATGAGGATAGGCCCGGAACAGAGGGCCAGCGGCCGGGTGGAAATGGCTCTGGAAACGGTCCGCAGGGGCGTCGTCCGGTAGGCGGCTCCGATGGCCCCCCAGATCTTGATGAGGTCTGGCGTGACTTCAACCGTCGTCTTAGTGGTCTTTTTGGCGGCAAGCGATCCGGTGGTGGTGGCGGTGGTGGTCCACGTAATCCCTGGGGGGGCGGTAATCGAGGTGGGGGCTCTGGACAAGGCCCGTCGCTGCCCTCCATGAAGTTTAGTGCCGGCCTCTTGGGGGTCGTCATCGGTGGGTTTCTTGTACTCTGGTTGGCCTCGGGCTTCTACATCGTGCAAGAGGGTCGGGCGAGCCTCGTATTGCGGTTCGGTGAGTACAAATATTCCACGGGGGCGGGCTTCAAATGGCGGCTTCCGTATCCGATCGAGAGTCATGAGGTAGTCGATATCGCCCAGCTCCGTCAGACCACGGTGGGTTATCGTGGTGAGCGCGCCGGGGGTCAGGGAAGAGATTCGCTAATGCTCACCCGTGACGAAAATATGATTGATCTCCAGTTTGCCGTGCAGTACCGCATTGGACGGCCCGAAGACTATCTCTTTAATAATGTACGCCCTGACGACATCGTGACGCAGGCTGCGGAGACGGCGATGCGCGAGGTGGTGGGCCGCAGTCTTGCCGACTCCGTGCTCTATGAAAACAAGGAGGCAATTGGTCGCGAGGTCCTCGAGCTCACGCAGCGTATTGCTGATCGCTACGAGTCTGGAATCACGGTTGTGAACGTTACGATTCAAAACGTTCAGCCGCCGGAGGAGGTACAGGCGGCTTTCAATGATGCGATTAAGGCCGCTCAGGATGCCGAGCGCGTGAAGAACGAGGGTCAGGCCTATGCCAATGATGTAATTCCGAGGGCTCGGGGTGCGGCAGATCGCCTTATCGAAGAGGCAGAAGGCTACCGTGAGCGCGTCGTTGCCCAGGCGCAGGGTGATGCCGAACGGTTCTCGCGAATCGTGAGTGAGTACGCAAAGGCGCCAGCGGTGACCCGAGAGCGGCTCTACCTAGAGACGATGCAAGAAGT
>JBJOHS010000009.1:0-3299 GCA_046047535.1 Pseudomonadota bacterium | reverse complement strand
CGTCACTCTAAAGTGACTCCCTTTCGCAGGGGAAAACCGCGCCCCCTTTGATATCAGCCACCGCCTAAATTCGCTGTACTTCACATTTTTCCGCCTCAGAAGATTATCACTATTGATAACCCAATTGGACAATGTGAATACCAAGATCCGCCAGTCAGACGCTTTGCCGAATTTCCTTTTGAGCGGTGAATAAGAGGCTGTCCTCCATCGCTCGGTCCCCGACAAGCCGTTGGCATGCCCGTGAGAAGCTGGGAGTAAACACTGCCCAACGGGTAATGAGAAGGGCCCAGCAGACGCTGAAATCGTCTTCCGCTATGTAGGCCGATGCGTTTCCGGGGTCAGAATCAGAAGTCCGCCTCTGATCACCTGCGGTTACGGCATCTTGCCCACCTGTAGCACTCAGGCCAAGCGGGTTAAAGAAGGACTCCACCCCCAACCAGGCATTCCAATAAGGTTGCGCCTGGCCCGCCCGCTCCGCTCGCGCCAGTTGTGCGGGCGGAGCTAATCCTCCATTACCCTGCAGAATGAATTGCTGCCACGCCTGAAGCTTCTGCTGATGGGCATCCCCGTCCTGACGATAGGGCTGCCATACAAATGGCACGCGCCAACGACCGGCCGCCGCAAAATGCGCCCGCACAAAAGAGTCTTCCCCTCGCACAAAGTTCAGATCACACGACTGCAGCACCGCATCAAACTCAACGTGGGAATACGCAAGCCCAGAGGGCTTCACAAAGCAGACACGATCAAAGCCCTCGGGCAGTCCCTGCCGCTCGATTGCCTCCGACAACACACTCCAAGGCGCATCGTCGTATCCAAACGCAAAAATGAGAAAAACACGACTCGTATCAAATTCACCCGCAGGGAAGATCCCCATCCGCCCATCATCAGCACGATTACCACACGCATCGGAGAGGGCCGAGGCGGTCCCGTCGGGCCGAACCGACATCAACCGCCGCCGCATCGCCAACCGGGCTTCTTCATCAATCTCCTGCCATCGCCCACGAATGAGCCCCGGGCCACGAGAGGAAAAACTCGGCGCCATCCAGAAGCGGGAGTGCTTCGGAAACGCTGGGTCTGGGGCAGGCATGCCCTGCAAACTCTCAGCCCAAGTCTCGGTGGCAAGGTAGTCGAGACACACGCGACGCAGCTTCGGTGGGCATGCCCGCAAAACCGACGGTGGCGGTGTCACCTGAAAGGCCTCCACTACCAGTAGATCTTCGGTGAGATGGAACTGCTCCGGAGGCGCCGCCACCGCGTCCCAAGAGACTACCGCCACTTCCGCTGCAGGGTCCATGTGTGCCGCGAGGTCTGGGCGGTCTGTCACCAGTGTCACTCGGCATGCACGGTCTATCAGCCCGCGCGCGAGGCGCAGGCAGACACCCACATCGCCATAGTTATCGATGACTCTGCAGAAGATGATGATCTTGAGGGTCGATTGCATGAATTGATGCTAAAGTTTTCGCATCAAATCATCAAATTTACCTGGATGCCCCATGAGAACCACACTTGATATTGACGATACGACACTGCAAGCACTTAAAGACCTTCAAAAGATCGAAGCCAAACCCCTGGGTAGGCTCGCGTCAGATCTCATTGCTGAGGCGCTACACGGGCGCAGTCGAGCAACTACCAAAGGACAGCCGCCATTTGTGTGGAATGCCAAGTCAATGCAACCGCAGCTAGACCTCTCTGACAAGTCTGCGGTTCTCGATGCCCTCGATAAGCCAACGAAACCATGAGCTTTGCTTTCGACACCAACATCCTGCTCTACGCGAGCAATACCGAAAGCGATGTTCACGATGCCGCAAAAGAGTATCTACGCCGATGCCTCGCGGGGCCCCAACCATTTCATCTGCTATGGCCAGTAGCCATGGGATACCTAAGGATTGCAACCCACCCGAATATTTTTCGTAACCCCATAAGCCCTCGGCAGGCAAAAGAAAACATCAATACGCTTCTTCACTCCCCGTTCTGTCGCAGACTTTCAGAAAATGACCTCTTCTGGGAGGTCTACGCAACCTTGTCACAGACCCACCATCCGCGCGGTAACTTAGTACCCGACACACATATCGCCGCGCTCTTACTCGCCCATGGTGTGCGCACCTTCCACACGCGAGACCGGGATTTTCGGCGGTTTGATCACCTTGAAGTAATCGATCCATTTACGCCGTCTCCGCGCAAGAAGGCACAACGTCAGTGATTCTCACCCTTGCCTCACAATCGCCCAGGCGGCGTGAGCTGCTGGGGCCCTTGGCCGCCTCCCTTGGATTTACGCTGCGGCTTCTGCCCCCTGATGCAGACGAAAACGCCGAGGCACTCGAAGCGTCGCTGCCCACCGAAGATCCGCAGGCCTATGTACGTCGGGTTACAGACCTCAAGGCAGAGGCCGGCTGGTACAGGATGCAGCGCAAAGGGTTTGTGCCCGGACCACTCATTGCCAGCGACACCACCGTGGTTCTAGACAACCACATCCTCGGCAAGCCCCAAAACGCCGCTGAGGCACGACAAATGCTGCAGGCGCTCTCAAATGGTTCACACCAGGTGCTGACCGCCGTCACGCTACTCTGTCCCGCTGCTAGGTCAGAAAACGCGTGGTCATTCACGGCCCACCGAACCCTCTCCCTCTCAGAGGTAACCTTTGGTCACCTGAGCGATGACTGGATCGAGAAGGTTATTGCCTCAGGCGAACCCATGGACAAGGCAGGCGCCTACGCCATTCAAGGACAGGCTGGGGCAAAAATTCGAGAGATACGCGGCAGCCCAAGCGGCATCATGGGGCTTCCGCTTTTCGAAACATCGCAACTTCTTGAGGGCATTAGGCAGTGAGCTTCCCACCCCATATCGGGCGGTGAGCTCCTCATCAAGCAGTGCGCTCCCCCATTAGGCAGTAAGCGCCTCCCAAGTAATGGACACAGTGAAACGAGTGAATCCCTCTGGGCAGGCTTTCTAATACCGTTAAGGCACCGCCGCAGCCTATTACAACAGTACGATGTCATACCCCCCGGGCGCGTACTCCCCCTCCACCGAGAGGCTCACGGGCTTTCCAATCTCATCAATGAGGCCATTCAAGAAGGTAGCCTCCTCTTCCAAGAAGCGTTCGATCACCTCAGGCCCCGCCACGACCCGAAACTCTTTGGGGTGGAATTGTCGCGCCATACGCGCGATCTCGCGCAGAATTTCATAACAAACGGTCTGCGCGGTCTTCACGCGCCCCTGGCCATCGCAGGCCGGGCAAGCATGCTGCATCTGCCGTGCAAGGGCATCGCGCGTGCGCTTGCGCGTGAGTTCAACCAGACCCA
>JBJOHS010000008.1:0-3486 GCA_046047535.1 Pseudomonadota bacterium | reverse complement strand
TTGGTCGCCGACGGCCTGCAGCACCTACGCTCTCTGACCCACCAGCAAGGCGTCCTGTCAGTGCCGCCCGCACCCTTGATCTCGATCTTCTCTGGGTCGAGGGGACAACCATCAATACACCAGGGCTCGAACTCCCCCATCCACGCGCTTCGAGCCGCGGCTTTGTTCTCGGGCCGCTATTAGACATTGCGTCAGCAATTCCCGATCTTCTGCTTCCTTGCCCCCAAACGGGTCAGCCATTGCCTGTTTCCGCCCTCTGGAATCAACTGACTCCAGCCGTCCAGGCCGAGGCCTACCCACTGGAGGCCTCCCGCGACTGGCCGACGATAGGATGGGGCGCGGACACGTTTTGTAAGGGCAGCGTAGCCGTCAGAGAGGTGGTTGGCATTGCCTGAGGGTGGCGGCTGGACCCCCGATACGGCCGCATGGACGGGCAGTACGCTGGCCGTGCGTCCGGCCTGGACACAGCGCTTTCGGTCCATTGTCTTTGAGGGTCCGATTGGGGTGGGAAAGAGCTCTCTGGCACTGAAGTTTGCAACCCGGTTTGGCTATACACCCCTGCTTGAGGCGCCCGACCAGAATCCCTTCTTGGCCCGTTTCTATCGAGACAGCGCACGATTTGCCCTCTCTACCCAGCTCTTTTTTCTCTTCCAACGCATAGACCAACTCCGGGAGATCTCCCAGCGCGACCTTTTTGAGGAGTATCTGGTGAGCGATTTCATGATCGAGAAGGACCCGCTGTTTGCGGCCCTGACCCTCTCGGAAGAGGAGCTTGGCCTTTACCAGAAGATCTACGAGTCGCTTCGTCCACAGGCGCCCACACCCGACCTTGTAGTCGTGCTTCAGGCCAGCGCTGAGCAGCTCTCCGAGCGCATTCGGCAACGCGGCATTGGCATGGAACAAGGCATGTCTACCGAGTATCTGATGCGTCTATCCGAGGCCTACACCCAATACTTTCATCGCTACGACGCGGCACCGCTGCTCATTGTGAACACCGCCGCCCTTAATCCGATCGATCGCGAAGAGGATTTTGAGGCCCTTGTTGGTCAGATCGCTGGGCTAAAAGGCCGACGAAGCTATTTCACACTTATGCCATGAAGATCATCCATACGATTGCCGAACTACGGGCCCAGCTTAGGGGACAACTTCGCACGTCGTTTGTCCCGACGATGGGCAACCTCCATGAGGGCCATCTCTCCTTAATGCGTATCGCCGCGCAGCACGGTGACCCAGTGGTAGCCTCCATTTTCGTCAATCGTCTGCAGTTCGCCCCTCACGAAGACTTCGACAAGTACCCTCGGACCCTAAAGGACGATGCGGAAAAGCTGGAGGCCCAAGGGGTCTATGTCTTGTTCGCCCCCGATGAGCGTGAGCTCTACCCTGAGCCACAGGAGTTTCGGGTACGCCCACCCGAAGACCTCGGAGATATCCTGGAAGGTGAGTTTCGGCCCGGGTTCTTTGTGGGGGTAACCACGGTGGTACTTAAGCTCTTTCAGTGTGTGCAGCCCCAGGTGGCGGTCTTTGGAAAAAAAGACTACCAGCAGCAGATGATCGTGCGGCGTATGTGTCAGCAGTTCGCACTGCCCACGGAGATTGTCTCGGCCGAGACGGTGCGCGATGCCGATGGGCTCGCACTATCCTCGCGTAACGGATATTTAAATGCTGCCGAGCGGCAGGAGGCCGCCCAGCTCTACAAGACGCTTCAGCAGGCCCGCGACCGTGTCGTTGCAGAGCAGGCCGCAGACCGGCTGGACAACACTGGTCTAGAGGAAATTTCTGTAGCGGCGATTGGGGCTCTAAGACACCGCGGGTGGCAGCCCGATTACATCGCTATTCGCAGGCAGAAAGACCTCAAAGAGCCTAGCCCAACAGACCTCGCGCAGGGCGAAGCCTTGGTGATCTTGGCAGCGGCAAAACTCGGTAATACCCGTCTGATTGACAACCTAGAAATCTAGACGAGGATCCTCTACAGACCTCGCGCTGTGTCGCTCTAGCGAATAAGTACTGCCACCAATAGGCTTACTGAGAAGACGATACCCATGGTGAGCAGCAAAGGACGATTGATTTTGGGTTGATCAGTATTCATTTAAGTACGCTCCTTAGAAGCTTGCCCATCTCAGAGGGGTTCTTAGTTGTGCGGATTCCACAGGCCTCCATGATCTCTAGCTTGGCCTGCGCGGTATCTGCACCCCCGGAGATAAGGGCTCCGGCATGACCCATGCGCTTACCAGGGGGCGCTGTTACCCCCGCGATGAATCCGACCACCGGCTTTTTCATGTTGTCCTTTGCCCACTGCGCCGCATTAACCTCGTCTGGGCCACCGATCTCGCCAATCATGATGACGGCCTCGGTATCGGGATCGTCATTAAACATCTTGAGTATGTCAATGTGCTTGAGCCCATTAATAGGATCCCCGCCTATCCCTACGGCAGAGGACTGGCCAAGACCGAGTTCTGTTACCTGGCCGACCGCCTCATAGGTGAGCGTGCCCGAACGCGAGACGATGCCGATGCGACCCTTGCGGTGGATATGGCCGGGCATGATGCCGATTTTGATTTCGTCGGGGGTGATTAGGCCTGGGCAGTTGGGCCCAAGCAATAGGGTCTTTTTGCCTTCGGCCTTCATTCGGTTCCGTACGACCATCATGTCGCGTACCGGTATACCCTCGGTAATACAGATCGCCAGATCGAGGTCGGCCTCCACGGCCTCCCAGATGGCATCGGCTGCACCGGCAGGAGGAACATAGATCACCGAGACCGTGGCACCTGTAGCCTTTTTGGCATCACGAACAGAGGCATAAATCGGAATACCCTCAAAGTCTTCGCCTGCCTTCTTCGGGTTCACGCCCGCAACAAAGCAGTTCTTACCGTTGGCATAGTCGCGGCACATACGGGTATGGAACTGACCGGTCTTGCCCGTAATGCCCTGGGTTATGACCTTTGTGTTTTTATTGATCAGAATAGACATAAGGCTCCCCGGTTACTGTACGGCTGCCACCACTTTTTGGGCGGCTTCAGCCATGGTGTCGGCTGCGATGATTGGAAGGCCAGAGTCGGCCAGAATTTTTTTGCCAAGATCTTCGTTAGTGCCCTTCATGCGCACCACCAGCGGCACCTTCAGACCAACGGCCTTGGACGCCGTGATCACGCCTTCGGCAATCACGTCGCACCGCATGATGCCCCCAAAGATATTGACCAGAATGGCCTTGACCTTAGGGTTAGAGAGCATGATCTTGAAGGCCTCGGTCACTTTCTCAGCAGAGGCTCCACCGCCCACATCGAGGAAGTTGGCGGGCTCTGCACCAAAGAGCTTTATGGTGTCCATGGTGGCCATGGCCAGACCAGCGCCGTTCACGAGGCAGCCAATATTGCCGTCGAGTTGAATATAGGCAAGATCGAACTTACTGGCCTCAATCTCTGCCGGATCCTCTTCATCGAGATCGCGCATCTCAACAATATCGGGATGCCGATAGAGGGCGTTGGAATC
>JBJOHS010000007.1:0-6447 GCA_046047535.1 Pseudomonadota bacterium | reverse complement strand
GAGACCGATGTCAGAGCCAGTTCGTAGCGTATTAGTAACTGGTGCTACCGGGTTTATTGGGAGAGCGCTCACACCAATTCTTGGGGCATTAGATTGGCAGCTGCGACAAGTGGGGCGCCTTCCCTACGGCGCGGCCAACCCAAATGCGCAGACAATCGAATGCGACGCCTTGCCACTGGAAACCCTCGTTGAAGGATGCGAGGTAGTGATTCACCTCGCTGGCCGCGCCCATGTTATGAAAGAGCGTGAAACTCATCCTCTTCAAGCCTATAGAGACAGCAACGTTAATCAAACCTTAGCCCTCGCTCAGGCCGCCCAACGAGCCGGTGTTCGAAGGTTTATCTTCATCAGCACAGCAAAGGTGCTGGGAGAGGGGCAATGTACCAGGCGAATAGATGCCCATGCTCCTTACTACGATGCATCAAGCACTGGGACGCTTCCGCTAGCCTACTCGGAAGCGGATACACCCAACCCACAAGATTTTTATGCCTTATCGAAGTGGGAGGCTGAGCAGGCGCTCGCAACAGTCGCCCGAGAATCCAAAATGGAAATGGTGATCATTCGCCCACCTCTGGTCTATGGGCCAGGGGTGAAGGGTAATTTCAAATCGATGGTCTCATGGGTGAAGCGTGGTATTCCTATGCCTTTGGGCGCAATCAATAATCTGCGCTCTATGGTGGCTCTGGAGAACCTTGTAGATTTTATTGCTCTATGTGCGGATCAAGTGAGATCGCCTTGTGCAGCAAACGAAACCTTTCTTATTTCCGATACGCAGGATGTCTCGACAACAGCGCTGTTAGAGAAAATCGCTACAGCCTATAAAAAAACATCACGACTCATACCCCTACCGGAAGGAATGATCAAATTACTCGGTAACCTAATCGGCCAAGGGGCAGCCATTGATCGACTACTCGGCTCATACCGAGTCAGCGCTGAAAAAGCCCAATCAACACTCGGGTGGCAGCCCGTTATTACAATGGACGAGCAACTCAAAAAAATGGCACTCCATGATTCGGCTGTTTGACCTTTTCTTCTCCGCGCTTGGCTTGCTGATTGGAAGCCCTATTTTTTTTGCGCTCTTTCTCTTAGGTCTATTCGACACCGGGTCGCCGCTATTTTTTCAATCACGCGTTGGACAACACCAGAGACCCTTTACGCTCGTTAAGTTCCGCACCATGCGGCTTGCGACACCCTCTGTTGGGACCCATCTCGCAGACGCTGCAGCAGTCACGCAACTTGGCCGATTTTTACGCCGTACCAAGCTCGACGAGTTACCGCAGTTATGGAATGTCTTTAAAGGGGAAATGAGCTTAGTAGGGCCCCGGCCCTGTCTTCCGAATCAAGAGGAACTCATCGCAGAGCGATCGGCCAGAGGTGTCTTTGCAAAGCGACCGGGGATTACAGGCCTCGCGCAGATTCAAGGAATCGACATGTCGACCCCTAAGCGCTTAGCAGAAACGGATGCAAAAATGCTTTCAACCCTTAACCTGCGCAATTACCTTTTTTATATTTTTAAGACAGTCACTGGCTCTGGATCAGGCGACCGTATTCGATCTACCTAAGCCATGCAAAAGTCTATAGCCGCCCTGGCTAGCCCGCTGCTCGCTCTGCCCCGACAGGCAAAGCGGGGTGTGGTGCTAAGCGTAGACATCAGCCTCTGCATCCTCACCGTCTGGCTCGCCTTTTACCTGCGCATCGGCGAGTTCATTAGCTTCACGGGTGATAACCCCTGGGCCCCAGGGGCAACGCAGGCAGCTCTAGCAGCCATTGCGCTCGGAATTCCTATCTTCATTGTCTCTGGCCTCTATAGGGCCATCTTTCGCTATAGCGGCTGGCCCGCGTTACTCACGGTTGCCCGCGCCGTGGGTATCTACGGGCTCATCTACGCCGCGATCTTCACGGCCATAGGGGCCAATGGCGTGCCGCGAACCATTGGACTGATTCAGCCGATCTTGCTGCTCTTATTTGTGGGTGCCTCCCGTGCACTTGCAAGGGTATGGCTAGGCGACCAGTATCAGAGCCTGCTAAAAAAGTCTGCGCGCCCACGGGTGCTCATCTATGGCGCAGGGCGGTCGGGTCGACAACTCGCCGCCGCCATGATCAACAATCAGGAAATGCAGGTCGTCGGCTTTCTCGATGACGATGCAACGCTGCAAGGCCAGAACCTCAATGGCCTCACGATCTACCGCCCAGAAGACCTCCCAACCCTTGCAGCGAGTCGGCAGATCGCAAGCGTGCTACTCGCTATGCCCAGCCTAAGCCGCAGGCGTCGCAACGAGATTCTTCAGCAGATAAGCCAGGCCCACGTGGCCGTACGAACACTTCCCAGCGTGACCGATCTGGCCCAAGGGAAGGTAAGCGTCTCGGATTTACGAGAACTGGATATCGACGATTTGCTCGGTCGTGAACCCGTCGTACCGACCAAGGAACTCCTGTACAAAAATATCGCGGAGAAGACGGTGGTGGTCACCGGTGCCGGTGGGTCGATTGGAAGTGAACTCTGTCGCCAGATTGTGGCGGTAGCACCGAAGACCCTTCTGCTCGTTGAACAAAGCGAGTTTTCGCTCTATGCGATTCACCAGGAACTCGAAGAAAAACGCGGCGACCAACCGACTGTTCTGATTCCCCTGCTTGCGTCAGTGCAAGATGTACACCGCATGCGAGAGATTTTCTCAACCTGGCACCCCGACACGATCTACCATGCTGCTGCCTATAAACATGTTCCACTCGTAGAACACAACCCAACTGCAGGCATCAAGAACAACCTGCTTGGTACGCTGCGTACCGCCCAGGCGGCCATTGAAAGCGGCGTGACCGACTTTGTACTCATTAGCACTGATAAGGCAGTGCGCCCCACCAACATCATGGGGGCGAGCAAGCGGCTTGCCGAGATGGCGCTACAGGCACTCGCCGCCCACTCCAGCCCAATTGGCGCGGGAACCAAGTTCAGCATGGTGCGGTTTGGCAATGTGCTGGGCTCGTCAGGATCCGTGGTACCGAAGTTTAGGCAACAGATTCGCGACGGGGGGCCCATCACGCTCACGCACGCGGACGTTACACGCTACTTCATGACCATTCCCGAAGCGGCGCAACTCGTGATTCAGGCGGGAGCCATGGCCCAAGGGGGCGATGTCTTTGTGCTCGATATGGGCGAACCTGTGAAGATCATCGACTTAGCGCGGCGCATGGTGGAACTCTCTGGGCTGAATGTTAAAGACGCAGAGAACCCCGAGGGTGACATTGAAATCGAGATAACCGGCCTGCGCCCCGGTGAGAAGCTCTACGAAGAACTGCTCATCGGCGATAACCCGAAACCCACCATGCACCCGCGCATCATGAAGGCCCATGAGGAGTTCATTCCATGGGATGCGTTTGAGCTGAAACTTGCTGCGCTGGAGGCGGCATTGCATGTGAATGACATGAGCAAGATACGCAACCTCATGCAGGCGCTCGTCTCGGGTTACAGACCCAATGAGGATATTGTGGACTGGGTGTATCTGATGAAGGGAGGCCACTCAGAGGCGATGAAGGGATGACTACGTGACTACGCCAATTAAAAGTTTTACATACTAACCTTCTGATTTAATGAGAAAAATTCTCAAAAACGAGAATTTACTCAACATATTGAGTAATTTTGCTCTCTATGTTGAGTAAAACCTCCCTACACCGCAGAACCCACTCCGGCACCCAACACCGCGCGGAGGTCGACCCGCTGAGACTGCACAGGAGTGCGCCTCTCACAGTGCGCCAGATGTGACCGCATCACCCCAACCGCAGCCGAAAGGTCTTTCCGGCGTATTGCCTCGAGTATTTCTAGATGCTCATCAAACGAGCAGCTGCCCGCGGTCGCGGGATGCGACGAAGAAATCAAGAGCGTGGTACGGGTCACATACTTGGTAATAGCAGAGACCAGAGTCTCGTTGCCTGTGAGGCGGGCGAGGGCAATATGAAACTCCGCTGAGAGCTTTACCCAGCGCTCTTTGTTGCCAGTCCTAAAGGCAATGCGCTCCTCTTCCACCATCGCAGAAAGGGCCGCCAGAGTGTTGATTTGCACTGAAACCTGACCCGGGTTTTGCACTGAAAACTGACCCACCCTGAGTTTACTTTTTTGTTGGATTAAGGGGTTGGTATTGGTTGGGCTGATTTCTCCTTTAGCTTGGTTTTGCTGCTTTGTTTGAAGCGGTAGCTCTCGTTACCGGTTTCTATGATGTGGCAGTGGTGGGTGAATCGATCTAGGAGGGCGGTGGTCATCTTGGGGTCGATGAATATGGTGACCCACTCCGAGAAGCTTAGGTTGGTGGTGATGATGACGCTGGTGCGCTCGTAGAGTTTGGAGAGCAGGTGAAAGAGCAAAGCCCCGCCGGATTGGCTAAAGGGGAGGTAGCCTAGCTCATCGAGGATAACGAGATTGGCGTTGGCCAGGCGAGTGGCAATTGCTCCTTGTTTACCGGCAGCCTTTTCTAGCTCCAAGGCATTGACAAGGTCTACGGTGTGGAAGAAGCGAACCCGTTGTCGGTGGTGCTCTATGGCTTGAACGCCAAGGGCGGTGGCAAGGTGTGTTTTGCCTGTACCGGGGCCGCCGACGAAGACTACGTTTTGGGCATCCTTGATGAACTCGCAGCGATGTAGCTGGCGCACTGTGGGCTCGCTTGCTTGGCTCACGGTGAAGTCAAAGCCTGCAAGATCCCGATACGCGGGGAAGCGGGCAGACTTCATCTGGTAGGCCAGAGATCGAACTTCACGCTCGGCAAGCTCGGCCTTTAAGAGGCCAGACAGGACTGGGCTTGCTGCCTGGTAGGCCGGGGAGTCTTGGTCGGAGAGTTCGCCAAGGGCCTGGGCCATACCGTGGAGTTTGAGGCTTTTGAGCATATCGGCCATGACGCTAGGCTGCATGGTGGTACTCCTTACGCAGTGGTGCCCGCAGATCATCGTAGCGGCCCACATTGGCACGTGGTTCGAGGCTTAAGTGGATAGCCTGGGGGCCTTGTAGGGGCTGCGGCGGGCTTGCCTCAAGGAGGCGGGAGAGAATATTGAGGATGGTTTGCTTGGAGGGGCCCCCATCTCAAGGGCAAGCTCGACAGCGGTCAACACGGCCTGCTCATCGTGCAGAAGGACCAGAGCGAGTATCTCGACCATCTCCTTATCGCCCCCGGGGTGCTTCAGGAGTCTTGACTGAAGGTGCTTAAAGGCCTCGGGCAACTCGGCAAAGGGCGCTCCATTGCGAAGAGCACCGGGCTTGCGCTGTAGCACTGCAAGGTAGTGCCTCCAGTCATAGGTGACTGTACCTGGCACATGGTGGGATCGGGTAAAGACCCGCGCATGCTCGGCAATGACTTGACCTTCTGCGAGAAAGACCAGTCGCTCGGGGTAGACCTTCAAGGCCACTGGCCGATTGGCAAAGCTTGCCGGTACGCTGTAGCGGTTGCGCTCGAAGGTAACCAGGCAGGTGGGAGAGACCCGCTTGGTGTGCTCAACATAACCGTCAAAGGCCTGCCCTACGGGCATGAGGTGGGGGCGCTCCTCGGACCAGACTTGCCATACGGTCTGTCCCTGCTCGGGGTGAGTGACCTGTTGCCAGAGCAAAACGCACTGATCGGCCAGCCAGTCGTTGAGCTCTGCCAGGGAGCGAACAGCCGGGGCTCGTTACCAGAGACGATGGCGACTGTCTTGAACGTTCTTCTCGATCTGACCCTTCTCCCAGCCACTGGCTGGGTTACAGAACTCGGGATCAAAGAGGTAGTGGCTCGTCATAGCGACAAACCGCGCATTAATGTCGCGCAGCTTGCCGGGCTTTACCTTATCGACGGCGGTCTTCATGTTGTCGTAAATGCCACGCCGTGGAATCCCACCCCAGGCAATAAAGGCGTGGTGGTGTGCATCGAAGAGCATCTCATGGGTCTGCTGCAAGTAGGCGCGCAGGAAGAAAGCGCGGCTATGAGAAAGCTTGAAGTGGGCAATCTGGAGCTTGATGCGCTGCCCATTGATAAGCGCGCTGTCCTCGCTCCAGTCAAACTGGAAGGCTTCCCCCGGGGCAAAGATAAGTGGCACGTAGGTACCCTTGGATGCCGTTCGCTCACGCTCCCGTTGCTCCTCATGCCAACGGTGCGAGAAGGCTGCTACCCGGTCGTAGGATCCGGTAAAGCCCAGTGCGGTGAGTTCTGCGTGCAGGTGCTTCAGGGTCCTTCTTTGCTTACGCGACCGACCTTGTTCTCTGGCCAACCATTGGGAGAGCGTTGCAGAAAACCCATCGAGCTTGCTTGGGGTCTTGCGCTGCGCATACTGCGGAACTAAAACATCGCTACGCAGATAGCGCCTCACCGTGTTCCTCGAAATACCTAACCGCTCGGCAATCTTCCGTAAAGAGACTTGGTCCCGTAAATGCCAGCGTCGAATAATGCTCAACATCGCCATGTCAATCACTCCATATCTCCCGCTCGTTGCCAAGCG
>JBJOHS010000006.1:0-17231 GCA_046047535.1 Pseudomonadota bacterium | reverse complement strand
CAGCCCACAAGCGAAGAGGTCATTACCGACATTGCCCGCGCAGAACTTAAGAGCTGGAAGCAGCTGCCTAAGAACTTCTATCAGATTCAGACCAAGTTTCGCGATGAGCGTCGCCCGCGGTTTGGCGTCATGCGGGGCCGCGAATTTGTCATGAAGGATGCCTACTCGTTTGACAAAGATGTGGCAGGCGCCGAGGCAAGCTACGACAAGATGTTTGCCGCCTACCGCAAG
The DNA here is from genome assembly GCA_046047535.1 of Pseudomonadota bacterium. Classification (GTDB taxonomy): domain Bacteria; phylum Pseudomonadota; class Gammaproteobacteria; order Burkholderiales; family Burkholderiaceae_A; genus Hahnella. The sequence continues at coordinate 17,000 of JBJOHS010000006.1, read as the reverse complement.
ATCTTTGACCGCCTGGGGCTGCGGTATCGGGCCGTGGCAGCCGACACCGGGGCCATTGGCGGCTCACGGTCGCACGAGTTTCAGGTGATTGCCGAGACCGGCGAGGACGCCATTGTCTACTGCCCTGCGTCTGACTACGCCGCCAATATCGAACTCGCCGAAGGCATGCCGCTGCTTACAGAACGGGTGGCGGCCTCTGCCGCCATGCAGACGGTGCCGACCCCTGGCAAGAGCACCTGCGCAGAGGTGGCCGCCTTCCTTGGCCTGCCGCTCAGCCAAACTGTGAAGTCCATTGTGCTGGCAACCGACCCCGCGCAACCCTCGGAGTCGGCCCGTAAAAATGAAGGCAAAGGGACCACGAGCGACGGGATAAAGATTTTCCTACTCTTACTGCGCGGTGATCATGACCTCAACGAGGTGAAGGTCGGAAAACTCAGCCCCTTTGTCGGAGGCTTTAGATTTGCCACGGTCGAGGAGATCGTGGCCCACTTTGGCACGGAGCCCGGGTATCTGGGGCCCGTAGGCCTGCCCGCCTCCATCACAGTCATTGCAGACCGTACGGTGGCCATGATGTCGAACTTTGTGGTCGGCGCCAACACGAAGGACCACCACACCACCGGCGTCTGCTGGGGACGCGACCTGCCGGAGCCAACGCTGGTGGCCGATATTCGCAATGTGGTGGAGGGCGATCCCTCGCCCTGCGGAAAGGGCCTTCTCAAAATCGAGCGGGGCATCGAGGTCGGCCACGTCTTCTACCTGGGCACCAAATATTCCGAGGCCATGAAGGCCACCACCCTCGATGAAACCGGCAAGCCCCGGGTGATTGAGATGGGCTGCTACGGCATCGGCGTGACCCGCATTGTAGGCGCGGCGATTGAGCAGAACCACGACGAGAAGGGCATCTTCTGGCCCAAGGCCCTGGCCCCCTTTGCGGTGGTCATCTGCCCGGTGGGTGCCAATAAATCCCCGGCGGTAAAAGAAGCGGCTGAGAAGGTCTACGCAGAACTCTCTGCGGCTGGCTATGAGGTGATTCTGGACGACCGGGACGAGCGACCGGGTGTGATGTTTGCCGACTGGGAACTCATCGGTGTGCCGGTGCGGGTCACGATCGGCGAGCGGTCACTGAAAGAAGGTCGGCTTGAACTGCTCAGGCGCGAGGGCATGCAGTCAAGCGACTGCGGACGCGCGGAGGTGGTTGCGGCGGTAGGCCAGCTGCTCGGGTAGGCGCCAAGTTGCTGGGGTAGGCCCTGAGCGCTGCGGGGCTAGCGCTTAAAGCCCCCCATCATGCCGCCAAGGCCCTTCATCCCGGCCATTCCCCCCATACCACCCATCGCGCGCATGATCTTGGCCATGCCGCCGGACTGCATCTTTTTCATCATAGTCTGCATCTGCTCAAACTGGTTGAGCATGCGATTGAGCTCCTGCACCTGCACGCCGGCCCCTGCGGCAACGCGGCGCTTGCGGCTTGCCTTTAAGAGCTCTGGGTTGCGGCGCTCCTGCGGGGTCATGGCATTAATAAGGCCCTCCATGCGGCGAATGGATTTGTCTGCCGCCGACATATCGCCCCCCTTGGCGGCCTGCTGAAACTGTGCGGGCAGTTTGTCCATGAGCGAGGAGAGGCCGCCCATCGATTTCATCTGACCGATCTGCATCTTGAAGTCTTCGAGGTCAAACCTGGCCCCAGACTTCAGCTTGGCTGCCATCTTTTCGGCAGACTTCAGGTCTATCGACTTCTGGGCCTGCTCCACCAGGGCAAGCACGTCGCCCATGCCCAAAATGCGTTGGGCGAATCGCTCCGGGTCAAAGGCCTCAAGCCCATCGATTTTCTCAGACGTACCAACAAACCGCACGGGCTTGCCGGTAATCGACCGAACCGATAAGACCGCCCCGCCCCGGGCATCGCCATCGACCTTGGTGAGCACAATCCCGGTAAGCGGCAGGGCCTGACCAAAGGCCTCGGCCGTGCGCACGGCGTCTTGGCCCTGCATGGCATCGACCGTAAAGAGGGTCTCTACTGGCTTGACGGCGGCATGGATCGCGGCGATCTCTGCCATGAGTTCTGCGTCGATCGCCAGCCGACCGGCGGTATCAATGAGCAGCACATCATGGAAATGCCGACGGGCCCAGTCCACCGCGGCCACTGCGATGTCCACCGGCTTCTGGTCTGCGGTGCTCGGGAAGAAATCCACCCCCGCCTGGCCGCTTACGAGCTGCAGCTGCTCGATGGCCGCGGGACGATAGACGTCGCAGGAGACCGTGAGGACCTTTTTCTTGTGGCGATCGTGCAGCCACTTCGCCATCTTACCCACGCTGGTGGTCTTACCCGCGCCCTGAAGCCCCGCCATCAGGACAATCGCTGGCGGCTGACTTGCCAGATTGAGCCCCGTTACCGGTGGAGGTGTCTCGCTGGCCATCAGCGACACCAGCTCCCGGTGGACCACGCCGACAAGCGCCTGCCCCGGAGTGAGGCTTCCCACCACCTCCTGACCCACCGCCTTCTCGCGCACCTGGGCGACGAACTGCTTGACTACCGGCAAGGCCACGTCGGCATCGAGCAAGGCCAGCCGAATCTCGCGCAGCATCTCTTGGGTGTTGGACTCGGTAATCCGGGCCTCACCCTTCATGGTCTTGACTACCTTCGAGAGGCGGTCGGTCAATGTCTCAAGCATCGCTGGCATCCTTAGACAGCCTCTGTTTCGAGGGGGCTGCGCTACACTGGTTCTATGGAGTCTTCATTGTATGAGTTCACCGCCTGGATGGCCTGCATCGGCTATCTTGGCCTCGCCGGCATGCGGCTTCGGCGCCCCCCGACCCAGGCAGAAACATCGCTGCAGGGAGGAGAAGCCAAGGCAGCCACCTCGGGCGCGCCTTTTATGGCCAGTCTCACCCTCATACTCACCCTGCACGGACTCACCCTCCTACCCGCCTGGTTTTCTGAGCAGGCCTTTCGATTTGGTTTTGCGAGCTCTGTCTCTTGGACGCTCTGGCTTGCGGTGCTACTCATGTGGGTGGAATCCTTTTTCCAGCGCCTACCCCGCATCACGGCCCTGATTCTTCCTGTGGCGGCCCTGGGCTGCCTTCTGCCCCTCTGGTTTGAAGGCATTGTCATCATGGAGCAGCCACCAGCCCTTTTTCGTGCCCATATTCTTCTGGCCATGCTGGCCTACAGCGCCTTCGCGGTCGCCGCAGCCCATGCCCTGCTGATGATGTCCCTGGAAAATGCGCTTCACCGCGGCGGCCCGCGTAGCCCCTGGTGGGAAGATATGCCCGCACTGCTCTCGCTGGATCAGACCTTGGTGCGGGTTACCTGGTCAGGATTTGTGCTCCTCACCTTCACGCTGCTCTCCGGAGTCTGGGTCAACCTATGGCTGAACCATCCCCCACTGAAGATGGACCACAAGACCTTCTTCACCCTGGCCACCTGGGTCATGGTGGCGGTCTTTTTTATCGGACGCCGTTCTCGAGGCTGGCGGGGGCGAGTTGCGGCAAAGTTCGCACTTGCGGGGTTTAGCCTGCTGCTGCTGGCCTATGTGGGAAGCCGGTTCGTACTCGAAGTCCTACTGCACCGATAGCCGTAGGGTGAGATGCTTACCCGAATTCTGATCGTTGTCGTACTCGTAGGGCTGGCCCTCTGGATGCTGCGGCGTGCTCTGGGCCGGCCAGGCCAGAAGACACCGCCCGCCCCTCGTCAAACCAAAAAAGAAAGCCGACAGTCCGGTCCCAAGACCCTAGACCTCATCGCCTGCAGACACTGTGGCCTGCACCTCCCGCGTTCCGAGGCTGTCTGGCGGGGAGAGCGGTCGTACTGTTCTGAGGCCCACGCTGCCGCACACGAGGACCATGACGACGCCTCCTAGCGACGGGCAACAACACCCCCCCCTTCTGCTTCGCGGGCGGTCTATGAACCCCTTTAGCGATCGTGGCTGGCTCTACAGCAGCCCAGACATCACCTGCCGATGGCGGCCTAGCCCGCATTTCAACCAACGGCCTGAGGGCCTCGCCACCTCCTTGGTGATTGTCCATGGCATCAGCCTGCCGGCCGGTTCGTTCGGTGGCCCCTGGATTGATGCGCTCTTTATGAACCAACTCTCGGACAAGAGCCCCCACGGCCTGGAGTCACTTGCTGGCCTCGAGGTCTCCAGCCATTTCGTCATTGCCCGTCATGGCGGGCTGACCCAGTACGTCTCGATTCACAACCGCGCCTGGCATGCTGGCGTCTCGGTCTTCGAGGGTCGTTCTAACTGCAATGACTTCTCTATCGGAATCGAGCTTGAAGGCGCCGATGAGACGCCCTATACCGAGGCCGAAATGGATACCCTCGAGACCCTCTGCCGCTGCCTCGCTGGGGGCCTGCCCAGTCTCCAGGCCATCACGGGCCACAGCGTCGTCGCACCCGGGCGCAAGACCGACCCTGGCCCCGCCTTCGACTGGCCAGACCTGCGCCGCCGAATCACCACCCTTGGCCTAGGCTGGGAGGTGGTCGACGGAGGTCCTCGAAGACCGAGCCACGAAAAATTAGGGACATGACAGAGTCTGGGTCCCTCTAGAAATTCTCTGCCCGGGTCTCCAGGGACGATGCGGGTCTAAGGCGCATTTCGCGCTGCAAGCCCAGTGATTTCCTACCAATATTTCACCCCAACGAGGCGGGCCGGCCTTTTGCGTGAAGTGGGCGGTGCAGCTTAGGGTTTGCCCAAGGCTTTTTCCTTGCCCAGGAGAGTCCTGGACTACTACACTTAGTAGGAATAATCGCTAAAAAATACTACCGGTAGTATGGCTTAGGCCAATTCCGGTCTTCCATTCCTACCGCTTTTTGAGGAGATCTTTGGCATGCAAAGGGCAGTCTCATCGGCAGAATTTGTGCACCCCTCCCCCCTGGCCACCCAGGCCGTCCCTGAGGACAAGGGCAGCCTATCATCGGCTGCTGGCCTTTCAGACATTAAGGTCATCCGCCGCAATGGTGCCGTGGTCTCTTTCGATGCCCCCAAGATTAGCGTCGCACTTACTAAGGCCTTCTTAGCGGTCCAGGGCGGGCAGGGGGCCGCAAGTGCCCGGGTTCGGGAGGTGACCGAGCAGCTCACCCAGCAGGTAACGGCCGCCCTTCTGCGCCGGATGCCGGCTGGTGGGACTGTCCACATCGAAGATATTCAAGACCAGGTCGAGCTCGCCCTGATGCGGTCGGGCGAACATGAGGTGGCGCGTGCCTACGTGCTCTACCGTGAGCGTAGGGCACAAGAGCGCGCTGCCAAGACCAAGGCCCAGGTGGCAGACCACCAACTCAGCATGCTGGTCAAAGGCCAACGGGTCTCCCTCGACCAGGCCTGGTTAGCGGGCATCATCACCGACGCCTGTACCGGACTCGAGGGCCATGCCAGCGCCGAGCAGGTACTCAATGACACCGTAAAAAACCTCTACGACGGCGTTCCTGTAGAGGAGGTTGAGAAATCCGCCATCCTGGCGGCCCGTGCGCTTATCGAGAAGGATCCCGCCTATGCAAAAGTCAGTGCCCGCCTGCTTCTCCACACCATTCGCAAGGAAGTCCTGGGGGCAGAGGTCTCGCAGACTGATATGGCGACGCAGTATGTCGACTACTTTCCTCGGTATATCAAGAAGGGCATTGAGATCGGCCTTCTGAACGAAGAGCTCGGGCGCTATGACCTCAAGCGTCTTGCGCAGGCGCTCAATGCAGACCGTGACCTGCAGTTTGATTACCTGGGCCTGCAGACCCTCTACGACCGCTATTTCCTGATTGACCGTAACGACCTCTTCAGCGGCGAGGGCCGCCGCATTGAGATGCCCCAGGCATTCTTTATGCGGGTCGCTATGGGCCTGGCCATTCAAGAGCTCAACCGCGAGGAGCGGGCCGTCGAGTTCTATCAGCTGCTCTCGAGCTTTGATTTCATGAGCTCCACGCCTACCCTCTTTAATAGCGGCACCACCCATTCGCAGTTGTCTTCGTGCTACCTCACCACAGTGGCCGATGACCTCGATGGTATTTACGAGGCCATCAAAGAAAATGCCCTGCTCGCCAAATATGCCGGTGGCCTGGGTAACGACTGGACACCGGTGCGAGCCCTTGGCAGCCACATTAAAGGCACCAACGGCAAGAGCCAGGGGGTAGTACCCTTCCTCAAGGTGGTCAACGATACGGCTGTCGCGGTAAATCAGGGGGGGAAACGCAAGGGCGCGGTCTGTACCTACCTGGAGTCATGGCACCTCGATGTCGAAGAATTCTTAGAGCTGCGCAAAAACACCGGCGACGATCGCCGGCGTACCCACGACATGAACACCGCCAACTGGATTCCCGATCTCTTTATGAAGCGGGTTATGGAAAACGGCGAATGGACACTCTTTTCCCCCTCGGATGTGCCAGACCTGCATGACAAGGTGGGACAGGCCTTTGAGGCGGCCTATACCGGCTACGAAGAGAAGGCCGCCCGCGGGGAGATTCGCCTCTTTAAAAAGATCCAGGCTACTGCCCTCTGGCGCAAGATGCTCACCATGCTCTTTGAGACAGGACACCCCTGGATCACCTTCAAAGACCCCTGCAATATCCGTAGCCCGCAGCAGCATGTTGGGGTAGTACACAGCTCTAACCTCTGCACCGAGATCACCCTCAACACCAACGATACGGAGATCGCGGTCTGTAACCTGGGTTCGGTAAATCTGGTCCAACATCTCACCTCAGGTCCACAAGGCGGGCTGGTGCTCGACCATGACAAGCTCAAAAAGACCATCAGTACCGCCATGCGAATGCTCGACAACGTGATCGACATCAACTACTACGCGGTGGCCAAGGCCCGCAATGCCAACGTACGGCATCGGCCCGTCGGGATGGGCATCATGGGTTTCCAAGAGGCCTTACATGCCATGCGGGTGCCTTATGGGTCGCCCGAGGCGGTCGAGTTTGCCGACAGCTCCATGGAGATGGTCTGCTATGAGGCCTATTGGGCCTCCACCGAATTGGCCCGGGAGCGTGGCGCCTACTCAAGCTTCAAGGGCTCTCTCTGGGACCAGGGAATCCTGCCCTTAGATAGCCTCAGTCTGTTGGAAAAAGAGCGGGGCGGCTACGTAGACATCGACCGCAAGGCACGCCTTGATTGGTCGGCCCTGCGCGCCCGGATCCAGGCCCATGGCATGCGCAACTCCAACTGCGTGGCCATTGCACCGACTGCCACCATCTCCAACATTGTGGGCATCTCAGCCTCTATCGAGCCGACCTATCAGAACCTCTACGTCAAATCCAACCTGTCTGGAGAGTTCACGGTGGTCAATGAGACCATGGTCCGTGACCTCAAAGCCCTTGGGCTCTGGGACGAAGTCATGGTTGCCGATCTGAAGTACTTCGATGGCAGCCTGGCAAAAATCGACCGCATCCCGGCAGAACTTCGTGCCCTCTATGCCACCGCCTTTGAGATCGATACCCACTGGATTGTGGAGTGTGCGGCCCGTCGCCAAAAGTGGATCGACCAGGCTCAGTCGCTCAATATTTATATGGCGGGTGCCTCGGGTAAGAAGCTCGATGAGACTTACAAACTCGCCTGGCTGCGTGGCCTGAAGACCACCTACTACCTGCGCACGATGGGTGCGACCCATGCGGAGAAGAGCACGCTCAACACGGGGCAACTCAATGCAGTACCGGTCTCCGGTGGCATGTCGGCAAGCGCCGCAGGCGGTGCCATGGGCATGGCAGGTACTACGGCAGGGATGGCGGCGGCAAGCCTCACGCAGTCTGCAGAACCTATCGTTGCCCGGGCTGCAGAGACACCGGGATCAGACGTGAAGTTCTGCTCAATCGACAACCCCGACTGTGAGGCATGTCAGTAGTACTACGTTTCTAAGTTGGTGATCCACACTGCGCCGCGTGACATCACAACGCGCGAGTGTGGACCAAATGAGACGAACGAAAAAAAATTTCGTCTCGTAGGTATTTTTTTGAAAAAAACATTTGCACCATTTGCACGGTTCAATCATGATTCGGCCTATCGAAACAACCGACTCTCACGAACCGTTCAAAAAAAATTTCTGTTTGAACTGAAAGTGAGATCGATATGCTGAACTGGGAAGACACCTCTACCACCGTTGCATCTAAGCCCTCGCAGGCAGCGACGTTGCTCTCTTCAACTCCCCTGTCCACAGGGGAAAGACCGAGTTCCCCCTCCGCGTTGCGTCGCGCAGACAGTCTGCCTGGTGACCCCCCTACGTCGCATGGCTCGACCACTAGCGCAGACGAAGCACGTAGGGTCAAGGTTGAGGACAAGCGCATCATCAACGGCGGTACCGACGTCAATCAGCTGGTTCCCTTTAAGTACAAATGGGCATGGGAAAAGTATCTAGCCGGCTGTGCCAACCACTGGATGCCGCAAGAGATCAATATGTCTCGCGACATCGCCCTCTGGAAAGACCCCAACGGGCTCACCGATGACGAGCGACGCATCGTAAAACGTAATCTCGGTTTCTTCGTGACTGCCGATAGCCTGGCGGCCAACAATATTGTGTTGGGTACCTATCGCCATATCACTGCGCCGGAGTGCCGTCAGTACCTTTTGCGCCAGGCTTTCGAAGAGGCGATTCATACCCATGCCTACCAATATATTGTCGAGTCGCTCGGTCTGGACGAGGGTGAGATCTTCAATGCCTATCACGAGGTCTCATCGATCCGAGACAAAGATGAGTTCCTTATCCCTTTTATTGATACGCTGACCGACCCCGACTTTCAGACAGGTACGCTCGAGGCAGACCAGCGGTTACTGAAGTCGCTCATCGTCTTCTCCTGCATCATGGAAGGCCTCTTCTTCTACGTGGGCTTCGTGCAAATCCTCGCACTGGGCCGCCAAAACAAGATGACAGGCGCAGCCGAGCAGTACCAATACATCCTGCGTGATGAGTCGATGCACTGTAATTTTGGTATCGACCTGGTCAACACCATCAAGCTTGAGAACCCGCATCTCTGGACACCAGAATTTCGGTCAGAACTTCAGGCGCTCTTTATGAAGGCGGTAGATCTTGAGTATCGCTATGCCGAGGACACGATGCCTCGAGGGGTGCTCGGGCTCAATGCCAGCATGTTTAAGGGATACCTTCGTTATATTGCCAATCGTCGGTGCCAACAGATCGGGCTAGACCCGGTATTTGGCACCGAAGAAAATCCGTTCCCCTGGATGGCCGAAATGGTCGACCTCAAAAAGGAACGCAACTTCTTCGAGACCCGTGTGATCGAGTATCAGACGGGTGGTGCCCTCAGTTGGGAATAGCGCAGGCGCATCTCCCAACCCATGCGTTGCCAGGCCTAGCTCCTCGGCACGGGCGGTCTCTCCCGTATTCATTGGCGTTAGAAAGCAAGGGGCTGTCGTTCTCTGAACGGCGGCCTTTTTTTCTTGCGCAAATGAATGGTTCGAGCCAAAAGGCTCGAATCTCCCTGTGACTTTGTCGACCAAGTCGGCATGAAGGAGAAAAGTAATGGCAACAGCAAAGAAGAAGGCAAAGAAGGCGAAGGCCGCCAAGCCTGAAGTAAAGAAGACAGCCGCGAAGGTAGCTGCTAAACCCGCGGCAAAAAAGGTAGCCGCTAAGAAGCCAGCCGCCAAAAAAGCAGCAGCTAAGAAGCCTGCGGCGAAAAAAGCAGCAGCTAAGAAGCCAGCCGCCAAAAAAGCAGCAGCCAAAAAGCCTGCAGCGAAAAAAGCAGCCGCTAAGAAGCCAGCCGCCAAAAAAGCAGCAGCCAAAAAGCCTGCAGCAAAAAAAGCAGCCGCTAAGAAGCCAGCCGCCAAAAAAGCAGCAGCCAAAAAGCCTGCAGCAAAGAAGGCAGCCCCTAAGAAGGCCGCTAAAAAGCCCGCGGCTGCGAAGCCGGTGGCTAATGCTGCACCGATCTCCAGTACCTGGCCGTTCCCCACGGGCGCTCGTCCCTAAGGCGGTCGCGCAGGATTTATTGCGCATGAACAGACCCCGCCCTTTGTGGCGGGGTTTTTTCTCTGAAGTGAGGCAGACTTTGTTATGACCGTCTGGTTCATACTCAAGGCCCTAGGCAGCATCTTCTCTGTCGCCTGCCTGCTACGTGCCTACCTCCAGGTGGCCAAGCTACACCCCATGAATCCTCTGAGCCAGATGCTTTTTCGCTTTACCGACTGGCTGATCATCCCTCTGCGAAGGCTCTTTCCCCCTCAGTCACGCATCGACTGGGGTAGCCTAGCGGCGGCTACCCTAGTGGCCGTTATTCTCGCGATCATCGAGTTTCTCTGGCGTAGCCTCGACCCGGCCCTGACCCAACAAGGGCCCGTGGTGCGTCCTTTTGGGTTGGTCTTTATCCTGGCTTTAATATGGCTGGTGGGCTGGGGGGCGCAGTTACTGGTTGTGCTTCTTCTGGCGCAAGCGGTGCTCGGACTTTTCTCGAGAAACCGCACAGCAGCATCTCTGCGGCCGGTGTTGGAAGTCCTGGTCCGGCCGATGGTTCGACCCATTCAACGATGGATCGGAACCGTGGGGCGTGGCGGTCTGGATTTTTCGCCCATTGTGGTCTTCATACTGCTACAGATTGTTTTAAGTCTTCAGGGATGGGCCGAACAGATGGTCCACCAGGCGCTCTTCGCCTTCTAGCCCTCCCTAGTAATTCTCTAAGCGTCGACTGCAGCACCGGGCTAAGAGAGGTAGGGGGCAGTATGCGTGAGGGATTTAGTAAGGCACCACCCGTACGGCGGCACCCGAACCCACCAAGCGTACGCGGTCTCCCGGACGCAGCACTACGTCAGACTCCTGGACAATCGCGCGGCGCTCACCGGAATCGAGACGGACCACAATCTCAAAGCCGGCCCGCTGATTGGCCCGCTCTTCGATGGCCTGTCCGACCACCGCACCACCGATTGCGCCCAGAACACTTGCAATAGTTGAACCCCTTCCATCTCCCACACCAGAGCCCGCCACACCACCCACCACACCACCGGCGATGACCCCGGCACCCGTGCTGTCACGCTGAATCGTGACGCCGCGGACGCCTTCGACTACGCCGGTGCGAAAGGTCTGCTCCACCTGGGTCTCGCCGGCACGATAGACATCGGCCGAGTTACTACGGGTAGCGCAGCCCGAGAGGAGCAGAACGCCCGCAGCAAGTCCGAGCGCAGCCAACGACAGAAGGCCTCTGCTTGGCGCGGGCGATGGTTGGCAAAACAATCTGTCAGAAAGATTCTGGGAGGACATGGGAAGACTCCTGGTAGAAAAGTGTAGTGAAATATTCTTTAGGTTAGACCTGGGCCAATGCAGCCTTTATTTGATTGCGATCAACCAAATGGTTCTGGGCGCCGCGCGACTGCACTTTCAGGCCACCCATTAAAATACCCGCCCGGCAACTTGTCGCAAGGCTCTGGCCCTCCGACAGCGCCCAGAGTAAGCCTGCCCGAAAGGCATCTCCGCAGCCAGTGGGATCAACCGCCTGCGAAACCGTGATCGCAGGCATCGACTGTTCCCCGTCTGCACTGGCAAACCAGACACCCTTAGCACCGCGTGTCACGACCACCCCACCCTGCGGATGGGGTCGAAGCAGTTCCCGGACCTTCTCTAGAGGCGTCTCGATACATCGACTCAGCATCTCGCCCTCATAGTCATTCACCGCCAGCCAAGAGGCCTGATGAAGCACTGCGAGAAGCTCTTGCTTGGAGAACATGGGCAGCCCCTGGCCGGGATCGAAGACAAACGGAATCTCGGCAGCCCGGAATGCAGCGGCATGCTCAACCATGGCCCGCTTTCCGTTTGGTGAAACAATGCCTAGGCCCTGCCGATCTGTGCGTATTGGTGATTGCCAGGCCACCTCCATCGCGCCTGGGTGAAAGGCTGTGATCTGGTTGTCGTCCAGATCGGTAGTGATAAAAGCCTGGGCAGTAAAGTGGTCTTCGGTAAAAACCGTCTGGCCCAGATCTACCCCAAGGCTGACCAGCCGTTGACGATAGGCCTGTCCGTCTCTACCCAAGGCCCCGAGTACCGCAACCTCAGCCCCCAGCCCCACCAGGCCATAGGCGATATTGGCCGCACAGCCCCCAAACTCCTGGCGCATCTGCGGCGTGAGGAAGGCCACATTGAGCATATGCACCTGGTCGCTCAGGATATGGTCCTTAAACCGGCCCTCAAAGACCATGATGGTGTCAAAGGCGATGGAGCCGCTCACCTGAATGAGGGGGCGACCCGGTATTGATGCATCTGTTGTCAGCTGGTCAGTGGTCATGGGGGTCCTTCTCGAATGAGAGTGAAGTCAGAAAGAGAGTATTCGCGAACAGTCAGACGTGGCTCGCTAACGGCCGGGGTGCTGACCCAGGCAGGCCCAGCCCTCGCGGGTACCCAGAACCGAAAGACGGGGACGACTCGGATCGGCCGCAGCAAACCAGTCGACCAGCGACTCTGCCTGCGAGACAAGTAGCCCCGAGAGTATCAGCCCCCCATTGGGGCGTACACAACGCCAGAGCACCGGGGCGAGTACCCGCAGCGGCTGCGCCAGGATATTCGCCACGACCAGATCGAAGCCCTGCTGCACATCGGTCTGAGACCAGAGGTCTTCTTGGGCCGAAACGCAGCGTACCCGATGGCCCAGCCCATTGGCCTGGGCATTGGCCTGTGCAACCCGGACGGCCACCGGATCGATGTCGAGCGCAACGACCCGCGCTGCGCCCAGACCAGCGGCCGCGAGTGCAAGGATGCCCGAGCCGCAGCCGTAGTCGAGCACGCACGACTCGTCGCCCAGATGCCCCGAGGTAAAGGCTGCAATAATGGCCTCAAGGCAGAGCTGGGTGGTGGCATGCCCGCCGGTGCCGAAGGCCATGCCAGGGTCAATGGTGAGTGCAAGCCGCGGAGGCTCTTGGTAGAGGGCCGGGGGCATATGCCAGCTCGGACCCACCCAGACGGTATCGCAGACTTCTAAAGGGCTGAACTGGGCCTGGGTCTTGGTGACCCAGTCTTCATCGCCCAAGGCAGCCACAGTGGGCATGCCGAGTGTGAACCGACGCGCCGGCGCATCGAATCTACCTTCACCCACAGGCGATGGCCTCGCAGGGGATGGCGGAGAGATCGCGGGATCCTCTGCCCAGGGCCGCTGAGGATCCCGCCACCAGGCATGCGGCTCCACATCATCTGCCAGAAGGAGATGCAGCCGGGTCGAGGGCCAGGCGCGTAATGACTGCGGACTGCCCGGCTCGCCAAAAAGCGGCTGCTCGCGCGAGACTGCTTCAGCATCGGCGTCTTCTATAGTCACACTCAACGCACCCGCCTCAATGAGCGCATCTGAGAGAGCATCGAGCCAGTCGTCTGGGCTCTGGCCTGGTGCCGGCTGGGGTGAGACGACGAGGCTTAGCTGCCAGGGCAAACGACGCCGCCCCGACACCTGGTCACGAGGCCTCCTTATCAAGCATGGCCTCGAGGTAATGGATCGAGGTTCCGCCATCCATGAAATGGGTATCCCGCATGATCTTGCGGTGTAAAGGGACATTGGTCTGAATCCCTTCGACCACCATCTCCGAGAGGGCGATCGACATCCGGGCAATCGCCTGCTCCCGGGTATCTCCATAGGCAATAATCTTGCCGATCATTGAGTCGTAGTGGGGGGGCACCGTGTAGTTGGCATAGGCATGGGAGTCGACCCGAATACCCGGCCCACCCGGAGCATGCCAGGAGAGAATCCGTCCCGGCGACGGTGTGAACTTAAAGGGGTCCTCGGCGTTGACCCGACACTCAATCGCATGGCCCTTAAAGCCAATGTCCTTCTGACGAAAGGCAAGCCGTTCTCCGGAGGCCACGCGGATCTGCTGCTGAACGATATCAATGCCGGTGATGCATTCGGTTACCGGGTGCTCCACCTGCACACGGGTATTCATCTCGATGAAATAAAACTCGTCATTCTCAAAGAGAAACTCAATCGTGCCAGCACCCCGATATCCGAGCTTTTTACAGGCTTCCGCACAGCGCAGGCCAATCTTATCCCGCAGCTTTGCTGAGAGCCGCGGCGCGGGTGCCTCCTCGATGACCTTTTGATGACGCCGCTGCATCGAGCAGTCACGCTCCCCAAGGTGCACCACATTGCCATAGTGGTCTGCAAGAATCTGGATCTCGATATGTCGAGGATTCTCCAGAAACTTCTCCATATAGACCTCGGGATTATTAAAGGCGGCAGCCGCCTCGGCCCGGGTGGTATTGACGGCATTAATAAGTGCCGCCTCGGTATGTACCACCCGCATACCACGACCGCCGCCCCCGCCTGAGGCCTTGATAATCACCGGATATCCCACAGCCCGGGCCGCCCGAATGATCTCCTTCGGGTCATCAGGCAGCACGCCCTCCGAGCCCGGCACGCAGGGCACGCCAGCGGCAATCATGGCCTGCTTAGCAGCCACCTTATCGCCCATCTTTCGAATCACATCGGCTGTGGGTCCGATAAACCGGAAGCCACTCTGCTCGACCTGTTCGGCAAAGCTGGCATTCTCCGACAAGAATCCATAGCCCGGATGAATCGCCTCAGCATCGGTGACTTCTGCGGCCGCAATAATGGCCGGAATATTCAGATAGCTCTCACGAGACGGCGGCGGGCCGATACAGACCGACTCGTCGGCAAGCTTGACGTATTTGGCCTCGATGTCGGCAGTGGAATGCACCACCACAGTCTTTATTCCAAGCTCACGACAGGCCCGCTGAATTCGCAGGGCAATCTCGCCGCGATTGGCGATGAGTACCTTCTCAAAAAGTGGCATGGTCGGTGCCCTTAGGCGATCACAAACAAGGCCTGACCGAACTCCACCGCCTTGCCGTTCTCCACGAGAATCTCCTTGACCACCCCAGCCTTGTCTGCGGGAATCTCATTCATGAGCTTCATGGCCTCGATCACACAGAGGGTCTGTCCCTCAGCAACTGCATCCCCTACTGAGACAAAAGGCGCAGCCCCTGGCGAGGAGGATCGATAGAAGGTGCCAACCATCGGCGAGGTCACACGATGTTGGCCTGCGGGCTCAGCCGTCGGCCGACTAGCGGTCTCCGCCCCCTCGCTAGCCATCGACGGAGCAGCGGAATGGGCCATCGGACTCGATGTCATTACCTGGCCATGATGCGCAACCATGGGTGCCATCGCCATGGGGACTGCCATCGGTGCGGCCTTCACAATGCGCACTTTGCCTTCGCCCTCGGTGATCTCGAGCTCGGAAATGCTCGACTCCGCCACCAGATCAATGAGCGTCTTTAGTTTTCTTAGATCCATTCTGTCCTCCCGACTATGCCCGGCAGTGTACCTGAGGCGGGCAAGGGAGTGAGTCGGGGTTCAGGTAAAAGATCTGTCTATTTGGCCGTTTCTGCCCATTTCATGAGCTCTTCTTCATAGATTCTGCCCATCTTCTGCTGAACCACCCGCCCCTCCGGATCAACCAATGCGGTGTACGGCAGGGCATCGATACTACTGCCCAGCCGGCGTGCCAGCTCGGTTCCAGCGGCCCCGGTGATAAGCAGCGGGTAAGAGAAACGCTTGTCCTCAAGAAATTCGCGTACGTTTGAGGGGGAGTCAACAGCTAATCCCAGTACGTTAATGCCTTTTGAAGACCATTTGTCGTGAAATGTCGAAAGTTCAGGCATTTCTTCAATACAGGGGGGGCACCAGGTGGCCCAGAAGTTCACCAGCGTATACGACCCCCGGTAGGTGGAGAGCGCAACCGGTCTACCCTCAGTGTCTGGAAACGACAAGTCGTACAGCCATTGCACCTGAGCCACGGGGGTCGGTGCCATGCGCCACAGACCGATCCCGACGCCCGAGGCCAAGGCTCCGATCATCACCGCCAAGACCAGAATGGCACGGCGCGACCTCATGCGTCCCCCCCCTCAAGGAGTGCCCGAAGCTGGGCCACGGTGATCGCTCCCAGACGCTTTGGGAGTCCGGGGTTTGTCAGCACAGAGATCACCACCGTCTCGCCCTTCCAGTCAAAGACAAGGCCTTCGACCTCGCCCCGGCCTGCGGGGTGCGAGACCATCGTGGCCTCAGGCTGTAGGCCGAGATCGAGAAGGTAGATCCCCAGCGCCTTGGCATTGTCCGAGACGCAGGCCAGATGAATACCACTGAACTCAGTTGCTGTACCGTTGGCCACAGCACCGAGCAGGCTGGGCTGAAAGTCGGCGAGTCGCTGCATCAGCAGCAGGGCCTGCTGGCGCAGACTGCGCAGCCGGGCCGGTTGATGGTCTGCGCAGAAGAGGGCGAGGTGGTCTCGCACGGCGGCCTCAACCTGCTCATTGGTCGGCAGGGCCTCATGGGCGATGCGGCCTCGATGGCCGCCGGTGAGGCGGTCGTAGGCCTTGCGCTTTGCGGACTGATAGTCCAGACCCTCTTCGGCAATCATCTGGGCCGCAGAAGCCGCAATTTCATCTCGTAAGGAATGCATAGCGGCTGATTATGCCGGTCGTACAATGCCGCATGCATATTCACATCATAGGGATCTGCGGAACCTTCATGGGCGGCGTGGCGCAACTCGCCTGTGCGCAAGGTATGAAGGTCACTGGCTGCGATGCCCAGGTCTACCCGCCTATGAGCGACCAGCTTCGCCAAGCCGGCATCGCACTTACCGAGGGGTTCGAGGCAGATCAGATCGCCCTCAGGCCCGATCTCTGGGTCGTAGGCAATGTCGCCCGCCGAGGACTACCGCTTATTGAGGCGCTTCTCAACCAACGCCTGCCCATGGTCTCTGGCCCCCAGTTTATGACTGACCATATCCTTCCCCGGGTACGGCTGGCCGCCGTCGCAGGGACCCATGGCAAAACCACGACGAGCGCCCTTCTCGCCTATCTCCTGGATGCCTGCGGACAGGCGCCCGGTTTTCTGATCGGGGGCGTACCAGAGAACTTTGGCCAGTCGGCACGCATTGCTGCCCCAGATGCACCCTTTGTCATTGAGGCCGATGAGTACGACACCGCATTCTTCGACAAGCGCTCGAAATTTCTGCACTACCGGGCCGAGGTCGCGATTCTCAACAACCTAGAGTTCGATCATGCAGACATCTTTGCTGATCTCG
>JBJOHS010000005.1:0-20760 GCA_046047535.1 Pseudomonadota bacterium | reverse complement strand
TGGAGCAGAGTCTTATTACGGTGGAGAGTGACAAGGCCTCGATGGAGATACCTGCGTCGCATGCTGGGAAGTTGGTGAGTCTGGCGGTGAAGGTAGGGGATAAGGTGAGTGAGGGGAGTTTGGTTGGGCTCGTTGAGTCTTCCTCAGGCTCTAGTGAGGCTTCGACCGGTGGGGCCAGCGCCTCGAATGGCTCTGCAACATTCTCGTCGACTGGCCCCACAACGGTCTTGCCCGTGACCGCAGCCGAGGGGGTTACGGTTGCCCGGCCGGTCGATGCCCATTCGCCCATCAAGTCCTTCACCGGCACGCCCGACCTCGAGACCGAGATGCTGGTCTTGGGCGCTGGCCCTGGTGGATACTCCGCCGCCTTCCGCGCTGCAGACCTTGGCATGAAGACCCTGCTCGTGGAGCGTTACAGTACCCTGGGTGGCGTCTGCCTCAACGTCGGCTGTATTCCTTCTAAGGCCTTACTGCACGTCGCGGCAGTCATGGACGAGGCGAAGGCCTTTGAGGCCCATGGCATCTCCTTTGGAAAGCCCACCGTCGACCTCGATAAGCTCCGCGGCTGGAAAGAGAAGGTGGTCGGTAAGCTCACCGGCGGCCTCTCAGGCATGGCCAAGGCCCGCAAGGTGACTGTGGTGCAGGGCGTAGCCGCGTTCCTTGATTCCTACCATCTTGAGATCACCGACTCTGAGGGCAAGAAGCAGGTCATTCGATTTGCCAAGGCCATTATCGCGGCAGGGTCACAGGCAGTGAAGCTGCCCTTCTTGCCCGATGATCCCCGCGTGGTCACCTCCACCGGTGCCCTGGAGCTGCGACAGCAGCCGAAGCGTATGCTGGTCGTAGGCGGCGGCATTATTGGGCTTGAGATGGCCACCGTGTATTCCACCCTCGGCGCACGTGTCGATGTAGTGGAGATGATGGATGGCCTGATGATGGGCGCGGACCGCGATCTCGTGAAGGTCTGGCAGAAGTTCAATGCGCCACGGTTCGACAACATCTGGTTGAAGACAAAGACCGTATCGGCTGATGCGAAGAAAGATGGTATTTATGTGGGCTTTGAGGGTGCGGATGCGCCTAAGGAACCACAGGCCTACGATCTTGTACTCCAGGCCGTCGGTAGACGCCCCAATGGAAAGGCGATTGGCGCGGAGAAGGCCGGTGTATCTATAGATGACCGCGGATTTATTCCAGTGGATGCGCAGATGCGTACGGGTCAGGCCCATATCTTTGCGATTGGCGATATTGTCGGACAACCCATGCTGGCCCATAAGGCCGTACATGAGGGCCATGTAGCGGCTGAGGCGGCCGCCGGACAGAAGTCCTTCTTCGATGCGCGGGTAATCCCGTCGGTAGCCTATACCGACCCCGAGGTGGCCTGGGTCGGTGTTACCGAAGACGAGGCAAAGGCCAAGGGCATCGCCATTGAAAAGGCCGTTTTTCCCTGGGCTGCCTCCGGACGGGCTATTGCCAATGGTCGCGATGAGGGTTTTACGAAACTTATTGTCGATGCCCAGAGTCATAGGGTCATTGGTGGCGGAATCGTGGGTACCCACGCTGGCGACATGATCGGCGAGTTTGCCCTAGCCATTGAGATGGGATGCGATCCCACCGACATTGGCAAAACGGTTCATCCCCATCCCACCCTGGGGGAAACCATTGGCATGGTGGCCGAGGTCTTCGAAGGGGTGTGCACAGACCTCCCGCCGTCGAAGCGAAAATAGTCTCCTCCTTCGCCGGCTTTTACGCCGGCGCTCGCGATCAGACGCCGGCTTTTTTTTGGGCGCCATTTTTATCCCTGCAAATTGAACGTCCGGCGTTTAATTTGCAGGGAGTCTGCTATTTACCTAGCTGGTAATCAGAGCCTCCCGCAGCCGCTCAGCCTGCGCCCGTACCTGCGCGGGGGCGGTGCCTCCAAGATGGTTGCGGCTATTGACCGACCCTTCTAACGATAAGACCGCAAAGACATCGTCGGTAATCTGTGGGTTAAAAGATTGCAGCACCGACAGGGGTAGCGCCTCAAGCGCTACGCCCTGGTCTACTGCATGCCGTACCGCCAAGGCCACGGCCTCGTGGGCATCGCGAAAGGGCAGCCCCTTCTTCACCAGATAGTCAGCAAGATCGGTGGCGGTGGCATAGCCTTCCAAAGCGGCGCGACGCATGGCCTCAGGCTGCGGCTCCATCCCATCGACCATTTCTATAAAGGCACGCAGGGTATCCAAAACCGTATCGACCGTATCGAACAGGGGCTCTTTGTCTTCCTGGTTGTCCTTGTTATAGGCCAGGGGCTGGCCCTTCATGAGGGTGAGTAGCGCAACCAGATGGCCATTAACGCGCCCGGTTTTGCCCCGCGCCAGCTCTGGCACATCCGGATTTTTCTTCTGCGGCATGATAGAAGAGCCCGTACAGAACCGATCAGGCAGCTTGATAAACCCGTAGCGGCTGGTCATCCAGAGAATAAGTTCTTCCGACAGCCGAGAGATATGGGTCATCACCAGCGCGCAGGCGGCCGTGAATTCAATAGCAAAATCCCGGTCGCTCACGGCATCCAGAGAGTTTTCGCAGACACCGTCAAAGCCTAGCGTCTGGGCAACCCGCTTCCGGTCAATCTGGTAACTCGTGCCCGCCAGCGCTGCGGCGCCCAGGGGCAGCCGATTCACCCGCTTACGGGCATCGGCGAGGCGCTCATCATCGCGCGAGAACATAGCCTCGTAGGCCAGCATGTGGTGGCCAAAGCTAATTGGCTGGGCCACCTGAAGATGGGTAAAGCCCGGCATGATAGTCTCAGCATGGGCAGCGGCCTTATTTACTAAGGCCAGCCGCAACGCCTTGAGCTGGCCGCGAATATCGTCAATCTGGGCCCGAAGCCAGAGCCGAATATCGGTGGCTACCTGGTCATTACGGGACCGCGCCGTATGCAGCCGCTTACCGGCATCGCCCACCAGATCGGTGAGCCGCTTCTCGATATTGAGATGCACATCTTCTAAGGCGAGTTGCCAGTCAAACTTCCCTGCAACAATTTCTTCGCGAATCTGGCTAAGCCCTCTTTGAATGTCGTTGAGGTCTTTTGCAGAGAGCAGGCCCACATGGCAGAGCATCTCGGCATGGGCCAGAGAGCCTTCGATATCGAAGAGGGCCAAGCGCTGATCGAACCCCACAGAGGCGGTGTAGCGCTGTACAAGGGCCGATACGGGCTCGGAAAACCGACCCGACCAGGCTTGGTCTTTCTGGTTGAGTGCATTGCTCACGGCAGGCAGTCTTTCTTATCTCTATTACACTGTTGGATTATGTGGATTATTGCATCGCGCGAGAGCCGCCTCGCTCTCTGGCAGGCCGAACACGTTCAGGCCCTGCTTCAAAAGTCTTCAGGACAACCGGTCTCCATTCTGGGAATGACGACGCGTGGTGATCAGATTCTTGATCGTACGCTCTCTAAAGTGGGGGGTAAGGGCCTGTTTGTGAAGGAACTCGAGTCAGCACTCGAAGAGGGAAGGGCGCACCTGGCCGTCCACTCTCTTAAGGATGTCCCGATGGAGTTACCTGAGGGATTTGCGCTTGCGGCCGTGATGGAGCGGGAAGATCCGAGAGATGCCTTCGTATCTCCGCATTTCGAGAGCCTCGATGCAATGCCTGCGGGTGCCATTGTGGGTACGAGCAGCCTGCGGCGCGAGGCCCAGCTGCGGGCGCGCTACCCGCACATCTCGGTTGTGCCGCTGCGTGGAAACCTTGATACCCGGCTTGCCAAGCTCGATCGTGGTGAGATGCAGGCCATTATTCTTGCAGCGGCAGGCCTCAAGCGGCTTGGGCTCGTGGAACGTATTCGCCAGGTCATTCCCCCGGAAACCATGCTGCCAGCGGCGGGGCAGGGCGCTCTAGGTATAGAGATTCGGGCAGACGACGCTGCGTCTGCGGCCCTGGTCTCTGCCTTAGAGCACAGCCAGACCTTTCGCGAAGTACGTGCCGAGAGGGCGGTATCACGTGCACTTGGTGGCAGCTGTCAGGTACCGTTGGCGGCCTACTGCGTGACTGAGCCCTCCGGTAGCTTGCGTCTGCGTGCCCGCATCGGTATGCCCGATGGCTCAGCCCTTTATGCGGTAGACCTGGAAGGAGAAGACCCTGAGGCCTTGGGCCTTCAGGTGGCAGAAGGCCTGCGCGCCCAGGGTGCAGACAAGATACTAGCGAGCCTGGCCAGCCCGGGGTGACTAGACAGCCGGTCTGTCTTCTTCTAACGCGGCCCCTCTGGCAGGGTGCCGACGACGCTCTGGCCGATGCACTCCGGGCAGCGGCCCCGCAAAAGTTGCCGCTCGGCTGGTCTCTGCGGGTAGTATCCACGCCACTTCAGCGGCTTGTCCCGATTGCCGATTCCCCACTTGGGTCTGGATCGATTTCTTGCGTCCCTTCCAACCCGGCGAAGCGGCTCCTTGTGGCAACGAGTCCAGCGAGCGTGGAGGCACTGGGCCAGCTCCCGGCAACCGAGGCCGCGATGTTGCATGCGATATCGGCAGGCCCTAGTCAATGGGTCCTTACGGGGGTAGGCGAGGCGAGCTGCTTTGCCTTGGTCGATTGGTTTGAGCGGCAGAGACATCGTACTGGGCAGAGGTATCGCATCGAGGGTACGCCGTCGATCCACTGTATGCCTGCCTCGGCAGGGTCGGGTGCAGTACCTTTTCTGCAGTGGGTAAGGGGTAGTGCAGTGCAGCCCCTGGAGAACTGTGATGCCCTGTTGTTGGAGGCCCAGGATAATCAGCCTGCGCTATTTAATGGTCTAACTGCCCTTGGCCTGCGCTGCCAGCGACTTTCGCTCTATCGCCGTATTGCCTGCCCGATGCCGGTCATCGATCTAGTCCCGCCTGAAGAATTAGGGGTCTTGGTCTCGAGTTCAAACCTCGTGGAGCCAGCTGTGGCTGGGCTTGCTGCGCAGTCTATCGATCCACAGAAGGCGTTCTGGCTTACCCACCACCCTCGAATCGCAGAGGCCCTAACCGCCGTGGTGGGTTGCGCGGTGAGTCCAGCCATTGAAGGTCTGGCGGTGGCACAGATACTTTCTGGCATGGCAAGGCTAAACTTAAGGGTATGACGGAAGAAAAAACCCCCGAAAAAGCCTCAACCCCCACCCCATCGGCATCTGCATCGGCGGCTGGCGAGAGCCTACCGCTCGGCACTCAGACCGCGGAGCCCGAGTCAAGCGCAGCGTATATTGCAGCAGGCGCCGCCGCGGCTCCGGATTCCGGGCCTCCTGCGTCTACCGGTACCCCTGCTCAGTCGCGTGCATCGGCTGCAGGGGGCCCAAAACCAGGGCTTCTCGTGCTGGTGGTTTTGGCTGTGGTTGTTGGCGGACTAGTCAGCCTCTACCTCGTACGTCAATCGCCCTGGCTTGCCGAGAAGATTCTCAAAGAGCAAAAGATTCAGGCGGTTGAAGACGGCAAGGATCCCCCCGCGGCGCCTTCGGATGCGGCTGTGTCCTCCAGTGATACGGGCGGCAGTACGGCTACCGCGGGCGTCAGCGCGCCCCGTTCTGAGGTGGTCAGCGATACCGCGGAGCGGCTCGACAGCGTGCCGCCGGTGATGGTCGCTGTACCGTCTCCCAGGCTCGATCCGGTTGTTGCCCAACGTATTGGCCAGATGCAGCAGTGGGCCATCATTCTGCAGGGCCTGCCCGCTGGACCAATCGATCCGTCAGCAGCCCTGCCGACGGTTCTTACGGCTACTGGCGATTCCACTTCTGATAGTGCGCCCGCTGCATCAGACCGGCCTGTGAAGATCGTGCCAACCCCAGCGATAGGGTCGCAGGACAATCCCGCACCCGATAGCAGCGCAGCGGCCACGCCGGACCCGGTTGTCGTAGACCCCTTTGGTACCCGGCTTGGCCGATGGTTTGATGGTGCTCTTGAATCTACAGGCCGTTTTCTTGGGAGTCTCGTTCGCGTGCAGCAGGTTGAGGATACGACCCTCGCAGGCCAGAGCCAGGCGTTTTTTGCCCAGGTTAATCAGCGTGCACAGTCACATCTTCTCAGTGCGCGGCTGCTAATGCTTCATGACCAGCACCGGCTCGCAGGGGAAGAGTTAGGCGCACTTCTCGAGCTCTTGCGCCGGTATTACGATCCCGCCGATGTCCGTGTCACGAAGATGAGGGACGAAGTTAGCCAACTGCGCGCGGCTCTAAAGGAGCCGGCATGAAATGGTTTCTGGCCAAGCTAATCGTTTTGGCGGTCTTGGTTGCCGTTATTCTCGGCCTCCAGTCCCACGGCGGAGCGGTCACCCTTTGGTGGGGTACATGGCGGTTTGATGTCGCGCTGTCGACCGCAATTCTTGCGGTTGGCCTGCTGATTATTGTCTTAGTCTCACTTATTCGTATCTGGGGCTGGCTGGGTCGGCTCCCAAAGCGAATCCGGGACTACCGACAGCGCAGTCACGAGAGCCTGCGTATGAAGCGTCTTTCGGACCTCACCCTGGATTTTTTAGAAGGCCGGTATACACGGGTGACCCGGGCGGCTGAGGCCTTTGATAAGGAGTTTCAAGATCTCGATACGGCAGAGCATTCGGTCTCTCGCATGGTGGCCGTTTTCGCAAGTCGGGCAGCCCACCGACTGCGGGATCGCCCCTTACGGGACCAATGGCTTGAGAAGGCGGCTGCAGGGCCCCGCCGCCAGTGGCGATCTGATCATCAACAACTTCAGGCACTTACCCAGGCCGAATTCTTGATTGATGACCAGGACGGGCCTGCTGCCTTGCGGGTGCTTCAAGACACCCTGGCGGGAGACCGGCGACATATTCATGGTACGCGTCTTCTATTGAAGGCCTATGAACTTACCGGTCAATGGTCAGAAGTGATTCGACTCGCCCGTCTGCTTGAGAATCGTAAGGCCCTGCATGAGGCGGTCGTAGAGAAAATTAAGCGGTCAGCCTATGCAGGGCTCTTGAAATCGGCCGATGCAGACCCCTCCGCAATTCGCCACGTGGTTGACAAGATGTCTTCGGCAGAACGTGAGGATCCGGTTCTTGTGAGTATGGCCGCACGCGCCTGGGTTCGCGCCGGGCGACACCGTGAGGCGCGACAGATGATTGAGGCTGTATTAAAGACACGCTGGGATGTGCGACTGATCGAGGTCTATGCAGACTGTTCTGACAACCCGAAGGAGCAATTTTCTCGGCTCGAGCAGTGGGCTCAGACCCATGCGGAATCTTTTGAGCTGCATTGGGCACTGGGCCGACTCAGCCAGAGTCAAGAACTCTGGGGGAAGGCGCAGCAGCATCTGAACCGAGCTTCATCGATACGGCCTTCGGTTCGGGTGAGCCATGCGCTTGCCCAGATTGCGCAGGCTCAGGGCAAAGACGACGAGGCGCGGGCGCACTGGCAGGAGGCGGCTAGGCTCGCCGAGACGCAGCGCCTCGCGGTGGAAAAATAAAACCCCATAAAAAACCCGACGGCTCCTCGCGGAGGCATCGGGCAACCTAGTGTTGGGTACAAGGGGGCCACTACGTCAGCCCCCTTTTTTTGTATCTACAGAATCGGCACGATTAAGAGCGCCACAATGTTGATGATCTTAATCAAGGGGTTCACCGCGGGTCCGGCGGTGTCCTTGTAGGGATCCCCTACTGTATCGCCCGTAACCGCCGCCTTGTGCGCGTCAGACCCTTTGCCGCCGTGGTGTCCGTCTTCGATGTACTTCTTGGCATTGTCCCAGGCGCCACCTCCAGTACACATCGAGATCGCCACAAAGAGCCCGGTTACGATGGTGCCCATAAGTAGCCCTCCGAGGGCGACAGGGCCCAAAAAGACGCCCACCAGAATGGGAATGACCACCGGTAGGAGACTTGGAATCATCATTTCTTTGATGGCGGCAGAGGTGAGCATGTCGACAGCACGCCCGTACTCTGGCTTAGCTGTGCCCTCCATGATGCCTTTGATTTCTCGGAACTGACGGCGCACCTCTTCGACCACCGCTCCTGCCGCCCGACCTACCGCCTCCATGGCCATGGCCCCAAAGAGGTAGGGAATCATGCCGCCGATAAAGAGGCCGATGATGACCATGGGGTCGGAGAGATCGAACTTGAGCGTCTGACCCGCTGTCTCTAACTTGTGGGTGTAGTCGGCAAAAAGCACCAGAGCGGCGAGGCCTGCAGACCCAATCGCGTAGCCTTTGGTAACTGCCTTGGTGGTGTTACCTACGGCATCCAGGGGGTCGGTGACATCCCGCACGCTGCTGGGCAGTTCGGCCATTTCTGCAATGCCGCCGGCATTGTCGGTTACGGGTCCGTAGGCATCGAGTGCCACCACGATACCGGCCATGCTGAGCATGGCTGTGGCGGCAATCGCTACGCCATAGAGCCCAGCGAGCCAGTAGCTCAAAAAGATGGCGATACAGACAAAAATCACCGGCCAGGCGGTGGACTTCATGCTTACCCCGATGCCGGCAATAATATTTGTGGCGTGTCCGGTGGTCGAGGCCTGGGCCACATGTTTTACCGGGTGATAGTCGGTTCCTGTGTAGTACTCAGTGATCCAGACCATCGCAGCGGTGAGCCCGAGGCCAACGAGCCCAGCTGCCCAGAGACGCCATACGCTGCCAGATTCGGCAATGGCATTGGCTGGAATAAGCCAGTCGGTAATGAAATAGAAAGCAATTGCAGACAAGACGCCCGCCACGATAAGGCCTTTGTAGAGCGCTGGCATGACATTCTTCATACCGGGGGAGGCCTTGACAAAGAAGCAGCCGATCACTGAAGCGACAATCGAAACCCCGCCAAGTGCGAGCGGATAGAGAACCGCCTGCATCGGTGCGGAGGCCACCAGAAGCGCACCCAGGACCATGGTTGCGATGAGTGTGACTGCATAGGTCTCAAAGAGATCAGCAGCCATTCCCGCGCAGTCCCCGACGTTGTCTCCAACGTTATCTGCAATCACTGCTGGGTTGCGCGGGTCGTCCTCTGGAATGCCTGCTTCGACCTTACCCACCAGGTCTGCGCCAACGTCTGCCCCCTTGGTAAAAATGCCACCACCTAGTCGGGCAAAAATTGAAATCAGTGAGGATCCGAAGGCCAGTCCGATAAGGGGATTGAGCATCTTGGAGAGTCCCTCACCGCTTGCCGATGTATCGCCTCCGATTAAGAACCAGAAGAATCCGGATACGCCGAGAAGTCCAAGACCGACTACCAGCATGCCGGTAATCGCACCGCCCCGGAAGGCGACATCAAGCGCTGGTCCGATACCCTGGGTGGCTGCCTGGGCGGTACGGACATTGGCCCTCACTGAGATGTTCATGCCGATAAATCCGCAGGCCCCTGAGAGCACTGCGCCGAGCACGAAGCCCGCGGCGGTGAGAACGTCTAGAAAGGCAGCGATCAGAACCGTAAGCACCACGCCCACGATTGCAATCGTGCGGTACTGGCGCGCGAGGTAGGCTTCGGCGCCCGCCTGAATCGCATGGGCAATCTCCTGCATACGTGGATTGCCCGACGGTTGAGACAGAATCCATCTACTCGACAGCAGACCGTACAAAATTGCCAGCAGGCCGCAGGCAAAGGCAAGAATCAGTGCGGCGGACATTGGATAAGACCCCCCTATTATTAGAAAAATAAAGATTTTTTAACCGCGCTAAGTGTAAGCCGGCACTGCGATGTAAAACGTCGTTTTTGAGTGGATTGGTGGAATCCCTTATGATGCAACGCTATCAATATCTCTTTAGAAAGAAGGTTTTATGGCCTTAATGAATGTCACAGCGGGCGATAAGTCGCCCGAAGAGGTCAATGTCATTATTGAAATTCCGGCCCACAGCGATCCCATTAAATATGAGGTCGATAAAGAAACCGGTGCGCTATTTGTAGATCGCTTCATGATGACCTCAATGCATTACCCCTGTAACTACGGCTATGTGCCGCAGACCATCTCTGATGATGGGGATCCGGTCGATGTACTGGTCATCACGCCTTTTCCAGTGGCCATGGGCGCGGTTATTCCTTGTCGTCTAATCGGTGTGCTGAAGATGGACGATGAGGCAGGTGGCGATGCAAAGATTCTGGCGGTGCCAACCGACAAGATTCTGCCGATCTATAAACACTGGAAGAAGCCTGAGGACATTGCGCCCGAACGCCTGCATCAGATTCAACATTTTTTCGAGCACTACAAAGACCTGGAGAAGGGCAAGTGGGTCAAGGTCCAGGGATGGGAAGGCCCCGAGTCGGCTAAGCAAGAGATTATTTCGAGCGCCAAACGCTACCAGGAATCACGTAAGGCTTAACGGAGTCGTGCCCCGGCTAATCGCAGTTAGGCTGTTGGCTGGGGGCGCTTTACTTAAAGGGCAGACGATCGTTAAGTTCGGATAAGTAGCCCTCCATGCCCTCGCCCTCGCGTTCTAAAAATCGCGATACGGCATCTTTGAATCTCGGCTCGGAAATCCAGTGCATCGAACCGACCGAGATAGGCTCGAACCCCCGTGCCATCTTGTGCTCCCCCTGTGCGCCGCCTTCGAATCGGCATACCTTCTGCGCGATGGCCCAGGCAATGGGCGTGTAGTAGGCGAGTTCGAAGTGCAGGAATGGAACATGCGCCACCGCGCCCCAGTAGCGACCATACGCCACGAGTCCCTCCGGCGTGGGCTGCACCATTAAGAGGGATGCTGCAATGGGCGGGATCGCAAGGCTCTGATCGGGGTGGGCCGTTGCGAGGAAGATGTTCTCTGGCATTGCCTGGCCGATCTCCGTAAAAAAGCGGGGCGTGAAGTACGGCGGATTACCATGCTGCATATAGGTGTTTTCATAACACCGATAGAAGAACTGCCAGTCTGCCGGGCTGAGCGCGCTGCCTGATCGAACCTGGGTCACGATTCCCGACTCCGCGACCTTTCTTCGTTCGGCCCGAATCTTTTTGCGCTTGGGCTGACTGAGGTTTTCAAGAAAATCCTCAAAGTCCCTAAATCCCCGGTTAATCCAGTGAAACTGTACGCCTCGCCGCTCTAGCCAGCCCTGCGACGCGAGGGCGGCATGGTCTTCCGGCGTTCCGAACAGCAGATGGGCCGAGGAGAGTCCTGCGTTCTGAACCACCTCGGTGAGGGCCTGCGCGAGGAATCGATGTGCCCCGGGGTCTCGTGCCAGCAAACGACTGCCCGGAACGGGGCTAAATGGGCTGGCAATCAGCCATTTGGGAAAGTAGGCCCGACCGGCCTCCTGATAGGCACGGGCCCAGGCCCAGTCGAAGACATACTCGCCATAACTGTGCTCCTTGAGATAAAGCGGAGCGGCCGCCGCAGGCGCACCCTCTGCATCGCGAATCTCGATGGGGCAGGGCCGCCAGCCCGCGCGGGCGTCGGCCGATCCCGATATTTCGGCGGCCTGTAGAAACGTATGCCGCGTAAACGGGCTCGGGGCATGACTCTTCTCCCAGACGGCCTGCCAATCCGATGGTGTGATGTCTGCAAAGCTTGTCTTTACCTGCGTGCGATAATTCATGAATGTCCCTTCATATTGCCCTTGCCCAAATCAACGCAACCGTGGGCGACCTCGTGGGCAACGCCCAAAAAATTATGCAGGCGGCCCGCAGGGCCCGAGATCAGGGGGCCGATGTGCTGCTTACCCCCGAGCTCTCCCTAGTGGGTTATCCGCCTGAAGATCTCCTTCTTCGGCCCAGTTTCCTGCGGCGTTGTCAGCAGGTGCTTGACGACATGGTCACCCAGAGCAAGGAGTTTGTGTCACTGGTCTTTGTGGTTGGCTACCCTCGGCAACGTGACGGTCTGGTCTTTAATGCCGCGACCATTTTCCAGAATGGCGAGATCTTAGGCCATTACGGAAAGCTCGAACTCCCCAACTATGCGGTCTTTGATGAGCAACGGTATTTCCATGCAGATGGCGCGCCGTTTGTGTTTACCTGCAAGGGTGTAAGGCTCTCGGTCAATATTTGCGAGGATGTCTGGTTTGCCCGGGCACCGGCCCTCGCGCGTGCCGAGGGGGCACAGGTCTTGCTCGTGATGAACGCTTCCCCTTTTCATCTTGACAAACACGCTGAGCGGCTCGCGGTTGTGCGGGCCCATGTGTCTCGCCATGCGCTGCCTGTGGCTTTTTGTAACCTCGTTGGCGGGCAGGATGAGTTGGTCTTCGATGGCGATAGTTTTGCATTGGATGCAAAAGGCGACATTACGGCCCGTGGGCGCCGGTTTGACGAAGATCTTCTTATGCTGCGCTACGACCCTGAGGTGGGTCGTCTAGAGGGAGCCACCTCGCCGGAGCATAGTCTGGAGCAGCAGGCCTACGACGCGCTTGTACTGGGTACCAAAGACTATGTCTTGAAAAACGGCTTCTCAGGCGCGTTGGTGGGTCTATCAGGCGGCATTGACTCCGCGCTTACGCTAGCGATCGCGGTTGATGCACTCGGGGCCGAGGCAGTCACAGCAGTAATTATGCCGTCTCGGTACACCGCCGATATCAGTGTTGAGGATGCGAGGGCATGTGCTCGGGCTCTGGGTGTTCAGACGCACGAGATCTCTATTGAGCCGAGCTTTGGCGCTCTTTCCGAGAGCCTAGCTGGCGCCTTTGCAGGCCTCCCGCCCGACCTTACTGAAGAGAACCTGCAGTCGCGTATCCGCGGAGTTCTGCTCATGGCCTTATCGAATAAGACCGGGCGACTGGTCCTAACGACGGGTAACAAGTCAGAGATCGCGGTGGGCTACTGCACACTTTATGGCGACATGTCTGGCGGCTATGCTGTCATTAAAGACCTCTTAAAAGGGTGGGTATACCGGCTTTCTCGGATGCGCAATGGGCTACGTGCGGGTGTCGACGGGCAGCCCGTTATTCCTGAGAGGATCATTACTCGGGCCCCCTCCGCCGAGCTGCGCGACAATCAGACCGACCAAGATAGTCTGCCCCCCTACGACCTGCTGGATGACATATTGATGCGATTTGTAGAGAAGGGGCAATCGTTGTCAGAGATCGAGCAGGCAGGGCATTCCCGCGAGGTGATCGCCAGGGTCATGGGCCTTATTCGTGGCAGCGAGTACAAGCGCCGTCAGGCAGCGCCTGGCGCGCGTATTACCCGGCGTGCCTTCGGGCGTGACTGGCGGTTTCCTCTGACCAATCGATTCTCTGAGAAGGAGTTGTTTCTATGAAGCTCATAACCGCAATCGTGAAGCCTTTTAAACTGGATGAGGTTCGTGAAGCCCTTGCCGAGATCGGTGTCTCGGGTCTTACCGTGACCGATGTAAAGGGATTTGGGCGACAGAAAGGTCATACCGAGGTATACCGTGGGGCTGAGTATGTGGTTGACTTCCTGCCAAAAATTCGCGTGGAGGCAATGGTGGCCGACAGCATGGTGGATGCGGCTATCGATGCCATTGTGAAGGCTGCAAGAACCGGGCGTATTGGGGACGGAAAGATCTTTG
The DNA here is from genome assembly GCA_046047535.1 of Pseudomonadota bacterium. GTDB lineage: Bacteria > Pseudomonadota > Gammaproteobacteria > Burkholderiales > Burkholderiaceae_A > Hahnella. The sequence continues at coordinate 7,390 of JBJOHS010000005.1, read as the reverse complement.
TGCAGAGTGTCGATCAGATCATCCGTATTCGTACGGGCGAGACAGGTGACGCCGCTGTCTAGGCGTGTCGGCTTGGCACGCTCGACGCCTGGGCGTTAGCGGCGCCTGCCCAGTTTGGCCTTAGCTGCCGTGCTGGGCGGATTTCAACAACACAATGACGGCACCAGAGCCCCCCTCGTGGGCCGGTGCCTGGCAGAAGGCCAAGACCTCCTGCTTCTGCATGAGCCAGGAGCGTACCTTTGCCTTGAGTACTGGCTCCCTGCCGACTGAGCCAAGCCCCTTGCCGTGAACTACGCGCAGGCAGCGTCGATCACTTCTGTGGCACTGATGAATGAATGTAGCCAATGCCTCGCGTGCCTCGTCGGTGCGCATGCCATGAAGATCGAGTTGGGCCTGTAAGCTCCAATGGCCTCGCCTTAGACGTCGCAAGGTATCGCGCGAGATGCCATTACGCGCAAAGGATAGGGCCTCATCGCTATCGAGCAGAGTATCGGGGTTAATGTCTGAGAGTTGGCTCTCAGCAAGGGCAGCCTGTTCATCCCGAATCCTCTGTCTGGGTATGGGGGCGGGCTTAGGCTTGAGGCCGGCCAGGGGGTGCTTCTTCTGCTCCAGGGGTACAGCCCCTGCCACGGCCCTAGCAAAGATTTGAGGGTCTTCCGGGCTGCGGTGGACGATCTCGGATGGGGCCACCACCAGGCTTGGAGGGCGGGTGTGAAGCCGACGTATGCGTGTCATGAGGATGCTCGCGAGTTAGGCAGACGACCTCACCACCGTATCGGCAGACACGGTACAGACTAGCCCTCTTTGGCCTCAAGAAAGCGTTGCGCATCGAGAGCAGCCATGCATCCGGTTCCAGCACTTGTGACTGCCTGCCGATAGATATGGTCTTGCACATCACCAGCAGCGAATATCCCCTCAATATTGGTGGCCGTAGCGTTGCCTTCCAGGCCACTGCGGGTGCGGATATAGCCATTCTTCATATCGAGTTGCCCCTCAAAAATCTCGGTATTCGGTCGATGCCCGATGGCCACAAAGATGCCGGTGACATCGATGTCTTTTGTACCGCCACTCTTGAGGGCAAGCCTGGCGCCGGTTACGCCCTGCGCGTTGCCCAGTACCTCTTGAAGGGTACTGTTCCACTCGATACGCGCCTTTCCCTCCTGTACTTTGGCCATGAGGCGGTCGATAAGAATGGGTTCAGCCTTAAATTTATCGCGACGATGTATCACTGTTACGGTACGAGCGATATTGGTAAGGTAGAGGGCCTCCTCGACGGCGGTATTGCCTCCACCAATGACGCAGACATCCTGATCCTTGTAGAAGAAACCATCGCAGGTCGCGCAGGCTGATACCCCGCGGCCCATAAACTGTTCCTCAGAGGGCAGTCCCAGGTACATTGCCGAGGCACCGGTGGCGATGATCAAGGCATCACAGGTGTAATGGGCGGAGTCGCCCTGCAGTTCAATGGGCTTCTGGGTAAGTAGCGCCGTATGAATATGATCGAAGACAATCTGGGTCTTAAACCGCTCTGCATGCTGCAGAAAGCGGGACATGAGGTCTGGGCCTTGCACCCCGTCGGGATCAGCTGGCCAGTTTTCAACATCAGTCGTGGTCATTAACTGCCCGCCCTGGGCCAGCCCGGTAATTAGTACCGGGTTAAGGTTGGCGCGGGCGGCGTAGACCGCCGCCGTATATCCCGCAGGGCCAGAACCGAGGATAAGGAGCCGATGGTGTTGGGTCGGTTTAGAGGCCATGGGTCAGGTCGCTTTCAATGATTGTTTTGAAGGACAATTATAAGAATATGAACGATTCCTTCGGTTTATCCCATTCTGTAGCAGGTGTCTGATCTTGGCTTCTCGATCTATGGCGCGTTCTCGCCCCGTTGACCGCATGAAGGCGGGTGCTTCTGCCCGCCGGCGCCCGCCCGAGGCTCCTGCACCGAATCTCTTTGTGGAGTCTACCCGCTCGGTTGCCTCGGAGCTCGCCTGGCTTATCTGGGCGACTCTATCGGTGCTGCTGGTACTCTCCCTCTTGTCCTGGTCCGCCCAGGACAACGGATGGTTTCAAGCTGGGGCTCTAACAGAGCCCTCGAATTGGCTCGGTCGGGTTGGGGCCTGGGTCTCTGACATTTTTTTCTTCTTTTTTGGCTTCTCGGCCTTCTGGTGGGCTGGGCTCTTTGCCCTTCTGGCCTTACTGTCGTTTCAGGAGTCGTTTGCTGTGCGTCGCGCGACCCGCATGGGTCTAGAGCCCCCGCAAGACCCGCCAACCGCCATGATTCTTGATCGCTCCTTGGTGCGGCTTGGCGGTTTTGGGCTGCTACTCACCGCGAGCGCAGTAATCGAGGCCCAGCGCCTCGATTTTCAGGGTTCTGAGGCAGCCTTTTTTGCGGGGGGAGTCTTAGGTAACTTCGTGGGTGGCGGCCTAGACTGGCTGCTTGGCCCGATGGGCGTTACGGTAGTGGGGTTTGTCTGCTTTTTCCTTGGTCTCTCGGTAGCCCTTGGTTTTTCTTGGATGGTTTTCTTTGAGCGTATCGGGTTTCGGGTGGAATGGCTCTATCGGGCAACCGAGGAGGCCATTGCTGCCCGTCGTGATCGGGCACAGGGGCAGACCTCGGCCGAGGCCCGGGCCGTTACTGTTCGGGTCAAGAAAGAGGCGCTCCCCGAACAGGGGCCCGAGGTTATCCCTGTTGCCGAAGTGAAGGTCTCTAAGAAGGCAGTGCAGGCCCGCGAGGCCTATCGTCAGAAGCCACTCTTCGACGCACTGCCTGCCGACGGGGAGCTCATTCCTTCCTTGGCGCTACTCGATCCGGTGGATGGTCAGCAGGAGCCTGTATCGGCTGAGACACTGGCCTACACCTCTCGCCTCATTGAGACCCGTCTGGCCGATTTTGGCGTCTCTGTGCGGGTGGTTTCTGCCCAGCCAGGCCCGGTCATCACCCGCTATGAGATTGAGCCTGCGCTGGGGGTGAAGGGTTCGCAGATTGTGAACCTGGCTAGAGACCTTGCCCGCGCACTATCGCTGACCTCGGTTCGTGTGGTCGAGACGATTCCGGGCAAGAGCCTCATGGGACTAGAGCTGCCGAACGCCCGACGGCAGACTGTTCGGCTCTCTGAGATTCTCGGCTCAACCGCCTTCCAGAGCAGTGGTGCGGCATTGCCCCTTGCTCTGGGTAAGGACATCTCTGGCGCGCCCTTTGTGGTAGACCTGGCACGTATGCCGCACTTGTTGGTGGCAGGTACGACCGGATCCGGTAAGTCGGTGGGGGTTAATGCCATGTTGCTCTCGCTGCTCTACCATGCTCCAGCGGAGCGAATTCGGCTGATTCTCATCGACCCCAAGATGCTCGAGCTGTCAATCTACGAGGGCATTCCGCACCTACTTACCCCGGTTGTTACCGATATGAAGCTTGCCGCCAATGCGTTGCATTGGTGTGTTGGCGAGATGGAGCGGCGCTATCGATTGATGAGTAAGCTCAATACGCGCAATCTCGCCGGCTTTAATCAGAAGGTCGAAGAGGCCCAGAAGCGCGGCCAGCCGATTCTTGACCCCCTCGCCCACGAGGAGATGGTGGCGGCTGGGCAGGCAGAGGCCCTTGAGCCTTTGCCACAGATCGTAGTTGTGATCGATGAGCTTGCCGATCTGATGATGGTCGTGGGTAAGAAGATTGAGGAGTTGATTGCACGGCTTGCCCAGAAGGCGCGGGCTGCGGGTATTCACCTTATCTTGGCTACGCAGCGTCCGTCGGTCGATGTGATTACCGGGCTGATTAAGGCAAATATTCCCTCCCGTATTTCTTTCCAGGTCTCGAGTAAGGTGGATTCCAGAACAATTCTTGATCAGATGGGGGCAGAAGCTCTTTTGGGCCAGGGCGATATGCTTTTTCTTTCAGCCGGAACCGGCGTACCCACGCGGGTGCATGGTGCGTTTGTTGCCGATGACGAGGTGCTTGGTGTGGTTGAGTATCTGCGTAAGGCAGGCGGTGCGCAGTACGATGATCGTATTCTCGAGGGCGCAGACCCTGAGTCGAGTGGAAGCTTTACCGCGGGTCTCGACCTTGCGGTGGGCACAGCTAAATCCGAGGGCGAGGGCGATGGTCTCTACGATGAGGCGGTTGCTGTAGTCCTAAAGCACCGGCGTGCCTCAATCTCCCTGGTACAGAGGCATTTACGGATCGGCTACAACCGAGCCGCACGACTTCTTGAGGCGATGGAGCAGGCCGGCCTAGTCTCTGCAATGCAGAGTAACGGCAACCGAGACATTCTGGTTCCGGTAAGCAAAGAAACATGATTGGCGCCTCTGACCTGCCGAAGCGGCGCCTATTAGCAACCTTCGGTAGCCTGCTGATGTCGAGCAGCGTACTCGCTATTCGGCGGCCGCTTGCCGCACAGCCGGTGGTGGAGATTCTGGCGGGCGCTGATCAGATGTTGCTGGAGTACCTCAGTGGCACCCAGTCGTTGCAGGCGGAGTTTGTCCATGAGCAGATCTCTGGGTCCGGGCGCGTTACGCGTTTCTCTGGTGTGATGCGTCTGCAGCGACCCGGCCTTTTTCGGTGGGAGGTGCAAAAGCCTTATGCCCAGCTGCAGCTGGTGCGAAACAGCGAATTCATTCTTTATGATCCCGATCTTGCCCAGGTAACCATCCGGCCGTTAGAAGGGGCGGTAATGGCCACACCTGCGGGTCTGCTCTTGTCTGCCGGTCCAGATGCTGCCGAGGTCTTACGCCGGCATTTTGTGTTGCGGAACCTTGAGTCGCAGGAGGGTCTATCGTGGGTCTTGGTGGAATCGAAGGCAGCCCAGGAGGCGAGTCAAAAGCTTGCCGCCGGCTTCGATTCGCGGGGCATGCTCCAGCAGTTTCAGCTCATTGATCAGATCGGTCGTCGCAGTCGTGTGGTGCTCTCCCAGATACAACGTAATCAGCCGATCCCGCCTGAGCTCTTTGTCTTCCGCCCGCCGAAGGGGGCGGAGGTGATTCGTCCTTAGTCTCTGGTGGCGTATCCCGCGGTTCCGCTGGCCGAGAGACTTCGGCCACAGTCGATTGAGGATGTTCTCGGGCAGGACCATCTTCTTGGGCACCATGGGCCCATAGCCCAGGCTGTCCGCACAAGAAGCCTGCCCTCAATGATTCTCTGGGGCCCACCCGGGGTAGGTAAGACCACCATTGCGAGGCTACTTGCGGCGGCTGTGGGAGCGGAGCTTCTCTCGATTTCTGCCGTGCTCGGTGGCGTGAAGGAGATTCGCGATGTGGTTGCACAGGCTGAGCTCTGGAAGGGGCAAGGGCGCTTCACCGTGGTCTTCGTTGATGAGGTGCATCGGTTTAATAAGGCCCAGCAAGATGCCTTCCTACCGCATGTGGAGTCAGGCCTCTTTGTTTTTATTGGTGCAACTACAGAGAACCCGGGCTTTGAGGTCAACGGGGCCCTGCTCTCGCGGGCCCAGGTCTTCCAGCTTGCCCCTCTGGGCCCCGAGGTGCTGTCAATCCTTTTGGAGCGTGGGCTTCTGGCCCTCGGTAATGGGCTGAAGCTCAGCCCTGAGGCGGCTGATCGACTTGTGCTCGCGAGTGACGGGGATGGTCGGCGCCTGCTCAATTTACTGTCGATGGTACAGCCTGGCCCAGAGGGGGGCGTGGTCTCTGCGGATGTGCTTCAGACGCAGCTGCCCGCCCTGGTGAGACAATTTGACAAGGGAGGTGATGCCTTTTACGACCAGATATCTGCGCTTCATAAGTCGGTGCGTGGATCAGACCCGGACGCTGCACTCTATTGGCTTGCGCGCATGCTCGATGGAGGCGCAGATCCACGCTACTTGGCGCGGCGGCTTATTCGCATGGCGGCCGAGGATATTGGCCTCGCAGACCCCCGTGCTTTGGGCCTTGCGATCGATGCCGCTGAGACCTATGAACGGCTGGGGTCGCCTGAAGGGGAATTAGCCTTGGCCGAGGCAACCGTATTCATGGCCGTAGCCGCAAAGAGTAATGCGGTCTATACCGCCTGGAATAGCGTGCGAAGCTTCGTAAAGGCCCACGGCTCAGAGCCGGTGCCAGACCATCTGCGCAATGCCCCAACCCAGATGGCAAAGTCGCTGGGCCATGGAGCGAGGTATCGGTACAGCCATGACGAGCCGGACGCCTATTCTCCAGGCCAGACCTATTTCCCCGAGCGGATAGCCGCCTCGCCCCCTCGCTTTTATGAGCCAACGGGCCGCGGGCTTGAGTCAAGAATTGCAGAGAAGCTCGCCCATTTGCGTGGGCTGGCGAAGAAGTAAACTTGTGACCATTTCGGTCTCAGAAGGCAGGCGTTACTCATGATTGATTCCCAGTTGTTACGAAAAGATTTGGCTGGCACGGTGGCCGCGCTAGCCCGCAGGGGCTACGTGCTCGAGGAAGAGGCCTTTGCGCAGCTGGAGGCCCGCCGTAAAGAGGTTCAGGTACGTACCGAGGCGCTGCAGTCCCAGCGCAATACCTTGTCCAAACAGATCGGTCAGGCGAAGGCCAAGGGCGAAGACGCATCAGGCCTCATGGCCCAGGTGGCGGATATTCCGGTACAGCTCGATGCCGCAGCGGCTGAGCTCACGGCAATACAGACCGAACTCGATGCCTGGCTCTCGCGTATTCCGAATATTCCGCATGCGTCGGTGCCGGAGGGCCGCTCCGCCGATGACAATCTTGAGGTACGTCGTTGGGGGACTCCTACGCTCTTTGATTTCTCCGCGCTTGATCATGTCGATCTTGGTCTGCGCATTGGCCTGGATTTTGAGGCGGGCGTAAAGATTGCGGGTTCGCGGTTTGCTTTTATGAAGGGGCCTGTGGCCAGGCTACACCGCGCTCTGGCTCAGTACATGCTCGATATGCAGACCGGGCCGCACGGCTATACCGAGTGCTACACCCCCTATATTGCGAATGCGCAGACGCTTTTCGGTACGGGCCAGCTGCCTAAGTTTGCTGAAGACTTGTTCGCAGTGAAGAAGGGAGGCGCGGAGGGCGAGGGCGATGAGACCTTCTATCTGATTCCTACCTCTGAGGTATCTCTTACGAACCTCGTACGCGGAGATCTACTTGAAGAGTCGGCACTCCCCATGAAACTCACCGCCCACACTCCCTGCTTTCGGTCGGAGGCGGGAACCTATGGGCGAGATACCCGGGGAATGATTCGTCAGCATCAGTTTGATAAGGTTGAAATGGTGCAGCTGGTCTCTCCCGACCACTCGTATGCTGCCCTAGAAGAAATGGTGGGCCATGCAGAGGCTATTTTGCAGGGGCTCAAACTCCCTTACCGTGTTCTATTGTTGTGTACGGGGGATATGGGCTTTGGCGCCGCGAAGACCTACGACTTGGAGGTCTGGCTTCCTGCGCAGAAGGCCTATCGGGAGATTTCAAGTGTAAGTAACTGCGAAGC
>JBJOHS010000004.1:0-27367 GCA_046047535.1 Pseudomonadota bacterium | reverse complement strand
ACTGCGCTACACCCCGAGAGACTCGGAGTATAGCCCAAGCGCCTCTTCTGCCGCCACTCTGCCCTCATCAGTGGCCACAACCCAGACCTCTACAGCGCTGTCTGCCGCATGAATAGGCAGGGGATCCCCGTGACCGATACGATCGACAACCAAGCGGTTTGCCGTGTGATCTACGGAGATGCCTAGGAAACCAAGCCGGCGACAGACATCGGCACGCAGTTGGGCGTCGTGCTCGCCGATGCCACCGGTAAAGGACAACACATCTATCCCCCCGAGTGTCGCAACAAGCCCCCCCGCCTCGCGGACAACGCGATGCACGAAGAGATCAATAGCGGCCAGCGCCGCAGGGTCCTCAGAGGCCCGCAGGGTTCGCATATCCGAGGAGACTCCGGAGACACCCAGGAGGCCTGATTCCTTGTAAAGCGTCTTGGTGATTTCTTCAAGCCCCCTATCCTCTGCCATCCAGTGCAGCAGAACACCAGGGTCTAGCGCGCCCGACCGCGTGCCCATCATGAGGCCATCCAAGGCCGAAAAACCCATGGTCGTTGCCCGACTCTGGCCAGCCTCCACGGCACACAAACTTGCCCCACTGCCCAGGTGGGCCATCACCATCCGGCCGAGTGCCCGTGGCGTCATCTCGCGGAGTCGACGCAACAGGTACTGATACGAGAGTCCATGAAAGCCATATCGCTGAATGCCCTGATCATAGAAACGCCTAGGCAACGCAAACCTTGTCTCCGTCTCTGGGAGGCAGGCGTGAAAGGCAGTGTCGAAGCAGCCCACCTGGAGGGTTGCCGGAAAGGCTTCCCGGCAGGCCATGACGCCCTGCAGATTGAAGGGCTGATGTAAGGGGGCCAGGCTATTGAAGCCGGCTAGATCGGCCAATACCGCACTTGTGAGTTCGGTTGCCCTTCGATACCGACGCCCCCCGTGGACGATACGATGCACGACGAAGGCGAGGTCCTGCGGACCGAGAGACTGAGCGGCGAGTTGCTGCGTTAGAGCCTTTAAGGCAGCCGACTGACCAGAACTATCGAGTCTTTCGTAGCCCCCCCGCAACAGTGCTGTGAGGTTTAGACGACTCTCCTCGATGGCATAGAGGGCGTACTTAAGGCTCGATGAGCCAATATTGACAGAGAGTGCCGCCTTCGCCACACAAAATACCGACTACGGCCGTTGGCGCCGATAGGAATGGGCGACGAGCTTGACCATCGCCGCGGCTGCGACGCGTGACCGTGGGGGGTCTGCCCTGCTGGTTAAAGCCATAGGAATGCGGGCGCCCAGTACCAGTCCGGCACCTGCAGCACCGGCAAGATACTCGAGCTGCTTGACCAGCATGTTGCCACTCTCCACATCAGGAACAACCAAGATATCCGCATCCCCAGCTACGGATGAAGCAATGCCCTTAACCCGCGCTGCCTCCGCCGATATTGCGTTGTCGAAGGCTAACGGGCCATCGAGCTCTGCACCAGCAATCTGCCCTCGATCTGCCATTTTGCAGAGTGCAGCCGCATCCAGGGTGGAGACGAGATGGGGATTGACCGTCTCGACCGCGGAGAGAATCGCCACTTTCGGCCGCTCAACACCCAGCATATGCAGTAAGGCTACGGCGTTTTGCACAATATCTGACTTCTCCGCAAGCCCTGGCCGAATATTCAATGCAGGGTCCGTGATGAAGAGCGGCTTGTGATACAGCGGCACATCAAAACGGGAGATCTGACTCATGCGACGCACCGTACGTAATGTCCGTTCAGCCAGGACCGCATGCATAAACTCGTCGGTATGCAGGCTTCCTTTCATGAGACCTTCGAGCTCATCACGAGTCGCCATCTCAGCGGCAACACTGGCGGCATGGTGACTGTGTAAAGCAGGTACGAGCCGGATCCCCGCCAGACTCGCTCCAATCTGCTCGGCGGTCGCTTGTATCTTGGCCTTCGGCCCGATCAAGACTGGGTCTATCAGCCCGGCCTGCGCGGCATCAATTGCCCCTTGGAGACTCACCGAATCACAGGGATGGACAACCCCGCAGCTCACCGGCTCAAGTGCGCGCGCTGCGGCAATAAAGGCCTCGAACTGAGCCTGAGCATCATAGCGGGCCGCTGCCACCACAGGGGTGGCCTCAATCGTCTGATTCATAGGATTTTTCACACGCTCCTCGCCTTAGGCCATCATGAAATAGCCACCATCCACATAGATGGTCTGGCCTGTCATTCCAGACGACTGGGGACTGCAGAGAAATCGAGCCAGGTGGGCAATCTCTTCTTTAGAGACGAGCCGACGTAGTGGACTCTTCTCGGCAACCTCTTTCATGAGGGTATCGAAGTCTGCAATGCCCGAGGCCGCGCGCGTAGGCACTGGGCCGGGCGATACCGCATGCACCCGAATATTCTTTGGACCCAGCTCAGCAGCCAAGTAGCGCACCATCGATTCTAAGGCGGCCTTTACCGGACCCATCAGCCCGTAATGAGGAACCACCTCTTCAGCCCCGTGATAGGTCATCGTCACTAGACTCCCGCCGCGGGACATGTGAGGAACCACCAGTCGGGCCAATTCGGCAAACGAATGGCAGGAGATCGACATTGCTCGGGAAAATCCTTCGCGCGAGCTATCGATCACCGGGCCATGTAAATCTTGCAAAGGGGCCCAGGCAATGGAATGTACGACAAAGTCGAAGCCGCCAAGATCCTTGGCCGCCTGGGAAACAAATGCCTCCAGTGCGCCCTCTTGCTCAACATCACACTGAAGCAGCGTAACGCCGAGCGGATCGGTCACCTTCCTGGCAAAAGGCTCTGCCTTTGCATTCAAGCAACTCGTCACCAACTTGGCACCAGAGCTTGCTAAGGACTGCACCACGGCCGCTGCAATGCTGTGCTCATTGGCTACACCCATTACCAGGCCGCGCAGGCCCGAAAGAGAATCTGACGTCATAGAGGCTGTCCTACGATGAGAGAGAGAAACGGCGGTTGACCCCACGCGTCCGTTTAACCAGAAGCTGTTGGGGTAAACCCGAGAATACCCGAAGTTTATGTCAGGGCAACCACACCGTCAGCACGGCCGGCTACTCCGCCTGCAAGAGCCAGGTGCGTATTGAGATTGGAGAACGCTATGGAGTCTGCATGGTTGTCAAATAAACAGTAGGCAGGACGCTGGGCCTCAGCCCAATCACGCAGACGGCGACGCCCAGCGAGCAGGTAATCGGCCGCGGACAGGGCAAGCGACCGATGCACAAGCATGAAGGTGTACTGTGGTGCGCGATGCCCATCCGAACCCCGCAAAACCGGCACAACGACTAAAGAGGATCCGCACCGCGCTGCTGCCAGTCGGATCACGAGATCTGGGGGGAAATCCGGGCCGTCGCACGGCACAACCTGCAGCCAGTCCGTCGTACAGCAGTAGAGCCCGGTCGCGATACCTGCCATTGGGCCAAGATAACCGGGAAATCGATCTTCGAGAACCGCCACACCTCGCCGCATATAGTCGGTGTGAGAGCGATTGGCACTGATTATCAGACGCATCACCTGCGGGCGAAGTCGCGCGAGGACGTGGTCGACCAGCGCCAACCCACGGTAGATGAGCAGACCCTTATCGTCGCCCCCCACCCGACGGCCCTCGCCGCCCGCAAGAATAAGCCCGGTGACCCGCACCGCCTTAGCCCGGGAAAAACCGCGTACGGGCTGCCTTAAGCCCCTCGTAGCCGCTAACGAGAACGATGCCAACAATAACTAGGGCGGACCCCACCAGAAAATGGGAGGTCAGCGGTTCCTGCAAAAGCCAGACTCCTAAGGCCACACCGAAAAGCGGTGTAAGAAACGAGAGGGCCCCAAGTCGCGAGGCAAGGTAATGCCGCAACATCCAGAACCAGGCGAGATAACTCGCAAACGCCACCACCACGGTCTGAAAGAAAAGACTACTCCACCCAAACGCGGATGGCGCAAAAACAAAATCATCAAGCAGCCAGGCTGCGGGCAGTAAGAGCACAAAAGCCCCTCCGAGTTGATAGAGCAGCGTCTGGGTGGCAGGCAGGCGCGCAAGGCCTGTTGTCCGTACAACGACGGTGGTGGCGCCCCAGAAAAACCCGGCCAGTACCCCCAAGAAGTCTCCCCAGAGCATGCGGGAGACCCCCACATCGGCCGACTCCGCAGACTCGCCGCCCAGAAAGGCAAAGGCCATTCCCGCAAAAGACAGCGCAATACCCAGCCATTGAGGCCAAGCCAACCGCTCTGCCGGAATCAAGATATGCAGACCGAGGGCGGCGAAGACGGGCGCGGTGTAGAGAAATACCGCCATATGCGAAGCGGAGGTGTAATTCAGGCCCTGACCGATGAAGAGAAACTCCAGCGAGAAGAGTAGACCCACGAGAAAGCCTGGCCGCCAGACCCCTTCAGCCCAGACCATCTGCTCACGACGGGCCACCATAAAGAGCCAGACCAATAACGCAGCCACACCGGAGCGTGAGGCAATCTGCAATGTTGGCGAGATTTCAACAGCGGTAGCCTTAAGAGCCACCTGCTGAAGCGCCCAGATAAGGCAGAGCAACACCATCAGGCCCGAGGCCTGCAGCGTAAGGGGTTTGCGTGTGTCCACAGTCTGCGCCCGCGTGAGCGAAAAACGCCATTATGACGCTGACGGGGGAGCAAACGGCGCTCAGGGCCAGAGCGCCAAAAACACTGGACCGGAGACGCCCCAACCGCCCCCTTGATGAGCCCTTTCCCTAGGAAGAAAAACTGGTGGGAAAGCCGAAATGCTTGGCGTAACGGGGATTCATCTCGGCGAGACGTAACAACATCAGAAAGTCTGCCGTATTGAAATCAGGATCCCATGAGGGAGGGCTGCAGACTTCTGCGCCAATACGCACATAGCCCTTCATGAGTGGCGGCAACTGTGCTGCAGCATCGGGCGTAATACGATCGAGCGGAAGCGCATGCCTCGGAAAACCCTGAAGCTCTTCCGGCGCGAGGGAGGATGCGGAAAGGCTCTGCCAAAACTGGGCTGCCGCCCGCCCTCCATCGCGCATGCTGACGCTGGCACAGCCGATAAGATATCGGTAACGATAATGCCTCATGTAAGCGGCGATTCCCGACCAAAGCATCATGATGACGGCGCCATTGCGATGGTCTTTATGCACACAGGAGCGTCCGAGTTCGACCAATGAATCACGGATGCGGTCCAGCCGTGTAATGAAGAACTCTGTCTCGCTGTAATAGCTGCCAATGCGCTGAGCCTGATGGGGCGGCAGAATACGGTAAGTGCCTACAATATCGCCAGACTGGTTGTCGCGTACCAAAAGGTGGTCGCAGTACTCGTCGTAGAAATCCTCATCCACACCCGGTTGTCGGGTACGAAGCGTGGCCTGGTATTCCTCGGTAAAGACGTCAAACCGCAGACGCTGGGCCCGACGCAGATCCTCCTTCGACTGCGCAAAGGTAATGCTATAGCGATCATCTGAGCCGCAGAGTAATCCCTGTATTGGATGGTCTTGGCGCTGATAAAAACCAAGGTTCTGCAAGAGGTGCGTCGACAAGGGGGCATTCATCGCAGGGTTGCTCCTTTCATGGCCGGACATGCGTCACTGTTGCGAAGGATGCGGAAGCATTCTTACAACGCGATGAAATCCCGATGACAATCCCGTGAAAATGCAACTGCTTGTGCGGGATAGATAGGTGCTGCAACCGTTATAGAAGTTTCATCTCATCGTCATCTGACTGACATCTTTCGAATGCAGACTGGCGTTCCATGAAGAGAGAAACGGAGTTGGTTACGCAGCCTCCGAGCCAGGAGCCCAGTCACTATCGGTCAATCTGGATATCGGACATCCACCTCGGCACACCTGGCTGCAAAGCAGAGTTTCTCCTCGACTTCCTGAAGCACAATGAATCAGATCAACTCTATCTGGTCGGAGATGTCATTGATGGCTGGCAGTTGCGCAAGAACTGGTATTGGAAGCAGAGCCACAACGATGTCGTGCAGAAGGTTCTGCGTAAGGCGCGTAAAGGAACCCAGGTAACCTACGTGGCCGGTAACCACGATGAACTACTGCGGCAATTTATTGGCTTGGCCTTTGGCGAAATAAAAATCGTGAACGAGGCCTGTCATACGATGGTGGATGGTAGAAGGCTCTGGGTGACGCACGGAGACCTCTTTGACGGTGTGATTCAACATGCCAAATGGCTCGCCTACCTGGGAGATTCCGCCTACACCCTTGCGCTAGCGCTAAACGACAAGCTCAACGCCATAAGACACCGATTTGGCATGTCCTACTGGTCGCTCTCCCAGTATCTTAAACACAAGGTAAAAAATGCGGTCTCGTACATCACCGCGTTTGAAGAGGCGCTCACCACCGAGGCCCAACGCAAAGGTTACGACGGCGTGGTCTGTGGCCACATTCATCGACCCGAGATTCGTGATATCGCCGGTATTCTCTACTGCAATGATGGCGACTGGGTCGAAAGCCTCTCCGCGTTGGTAGAAACACATCTCGGGGAGCTCAAAATCATCTACTGGCCCTACCGGGACGCCTCCCCTGCTGGTGCAGCAGAAGCAGCCGAACAACAAGAGTCGACCGCAGCGGCTTAAAGTCTTGCAAGCTCTGGCGTTGCGATCTCTGGCGCAGCGGTCTCTTAGCAGCCTTTAGCCGAACCGACCCGTAATGTAGTCTTCGGTATCTTTCTTTTTGGGCTTGATGAAGATTTCATCCGTGCGCCCAAACTCCACCAACTCGCCCAGATACATATAAGCCGTAAAGTCGGAGACCCGAGCAGCCTGCTGCATGTTGTGGGTCACGATCGCCACGGTGTAGTCGTTCTTCAACTCGTGTACAAGCTCTTCTACCTTGGCAGTAGAAATAGGGTCAAGGGCAGAGGTGGGCTCATCCAGCAGAATCACAGAGGGCTTGACCGCCACCGACCGGGCGATACAAAGCCTCTGCTGCTGGCCACCGGAGAGCGACAACCCGCTCTGGCCAAGCTTATCTTTCACCTCATTCCAGATGGCTGCTTTGGAAAGCGCCCACTCCACGCGTTCATCCATCTGCGCCTTGTTCAGGTTCTCGTAGAGCCGCACCCCAAAAGCAATGTTGTCGTAGATCGACATGGGGAAGGGAGTAGGCTTCTGAAAGACCATGCCAATACGGGCGCGCAGAAGGTTCAGGTCTTGCTTGGGGTCTAGGATATTCTGGCCATAAAAATTAATTTCGCCCTCCGCACGCTGCCCCGGGTAGAGGCTGTACATGCGATTGAGCGTGCGCAGAAGGGTCGATTTTCCGCAGCCGGAGGGACCAATGAATGCGGTTACCTTCTTCTCGGCGATATCGAGATCCACATCCTTTAAGCCCTGAAACTTTCCGTAATAAAAGTTCAGTTTCTTGGTCTGGATCGCGAGGGGTAGGCCAGCGGCAGCAGAGTCGGTGGTCGTCATAGTTTTTGTCCTGTAGTGAGCCGTTAGAAGAGCGGAGTGATCCGAGTACGGTTAGACCTTCACCTTTTCGCGGAACATCACCCGGGCGATGATGTTAAGAACCAGAACCGCCAGGGTGATAAGCAATGCACCGCCCCATGCCAGACGAATCCAGTTGTCATAAGGGCTCATCGCAAACTGGAAAATTACCACGGGCAGATTGGCCATCGGTGCGTTCATGTTGGTGGAGAAGAACTGGTTGTTAAGCGCGGTAAAGAGCAGCGGGGCTGTCTCACCACTGATGCGTGCCAACGCCAAAAGCAGGCCTGTAATCACACCGGCCTTTGCGGCCCGTAGAGTAACAAAGGTAGCAACCTTCCACTGCGGAGCACCTAAAGCATAAGCGGCCTCTCGAAGGCTTCCCGGTACAAGCCGCAGCATATTCTCAGTAGTACGGACCACCACCGGAATAGCGATAAGGGAAAGCGCCAGCGAACCCGCCCAGCCAGAGAAGTGTTTTACCTGTGCCACGAGGATGGCGTAAACAAACAGGCCTAAGACGATAGAGGGCGCAGACAACATGATGTCGGTCACAAAGCGGGTGACGGAAGCGGTCTTGCTTGAATCACCATACTCGGCCAAATAGACACCAGCGAAAACGCCGATTGGGGTACTCACAAAGGCAGTGACCATGATCATCATTGCACTGCCCACGATCGCGTTAGCTAATCCGCCACCCTCGGACCCCGGCGCTGGGGTGGACTGGGTAAACATAGCCCAATCAAGAGCCTCGAATCCATTCTTGAAAAGAATGAAGAGAATCCAAAGGAGTACAAAGAGGCCTAAGGCCATCGCAGCCATGGAGAGAGAGAGCCCGATCTGATTAGCGCGCTTACGACGGTTATAGAGAGACTGATTCATGACGGTCGTCCTTGGATTTCTCGGCTTGTCTGGTTATCGGCGTTAAGCATGACCACTAGGTCTTAGAACCCTTAGAACGTTCGGTTCGGATAATGAGAATCTTGGCCGCGGCCAAGACAAAGAAAGTAATAACAAACAGCAAGAATCCGAGGGCAAACAATGTGGAGAGATGAAAATCGTCGGCCTCCGCAAACTCGTTGGCCAGGGTGGATGCAATTGAAGTACCAGGGGCGAAGAACGACATAATGAGCCGTTGAGAGTTACCGATCACAAAGGTAACCGCCATCGTCTCACCTAACGCACGACCAAGGCCCAGCATAATCCCGCCAATCACCCCAGTCTGCGTGTAGGGAAGCACCACATACCGCACGACCTCCCAGGTGGTGCAGCCCACGCCGTAGGCAGACTCCCGAAGAATGGGTGGAACGATCTCAAACACGTCGCGCATGACAGCAGCGATAAACGGAAGAATCATGAATGCGAGGATGAGCCCGGCTGCCAGAAGGCCAATGCCGTTCATGGCGCCGCCAAATAAGGGCCCGATAAGGGGCATCTGGCCAAGAGTCGACTGCAGCGCCGGCTGGCCGTACTCCGCAAAAAGCGGAGCAAATATGAAGAGGCCAAACATACCGTAAATAATGGAAGGTACCGCGGCAAGTAGCTCAATGGCAGTGCCTAAGGGCCGACGCAGCCAGACCGGGCAGGTCTCGGTGAGGAAGAGTGCGATGCCGAAGGCTAAGGGCACGGCAATGGCCAAGGCAATTGCAGAGCTCACCAGCGTGCCGAAGATTGCAATCGCGGCACCGAATTCTTGATTAATGATGTCCCATTCCACAGTCCAGAGAAAGGGCAGGCCGAACTTCGCAAACGCCGGCCAGGCGTTGATGAGCAGGGAGATGATAATGCCCGCTAGCGCAAGCAGCACCAGCAGAGAAAACGACATGGTGATCTTATGAAAGAAGAAGTCCTGCCACCGCTGCCTTTTAACAACAGCAAGCATCTGCGGATCAAGCATTCCACTGGTGGAGGATTCGGTCGACATAAGAGGCACCTTTGAAAGCTTCACAGGAAAAACTCGGGCACCGAAATGCCCGAGTTCAAAACAACGAGGATTACCGCAACAGCGACGACATTACTTGTTGTTGATCTGGGACCAGACTTTTGAAGAGATTTGGCTCGTCAAAGAATCAGGCAGAGGAACATAATCCAACTCAAGCGCGAGCTGCTTTCCGTTTTTGAAGGCCCAGTCGAAGAATTTCAGCACATCCGCCGAGGCCTGCTTGTCCGAAGGGTTCTTGTACATCAGGATGAAGGAAGCGGTGGAAATCGGCCAGGAGTCTGCGCCAGGCTGATTCACGATCGACAAGCCCATGCCCGGAACACTAAACCAGTCGGCGCCCGCAGCAGCCGCTGCGAACGTCTTGTCATCAGGGCGAACGAATTTCCCGTCTTTGTTTTGAAGTTGAAAGTACGGAATGCTGTTTTTCTTGGCGTAGGCATACTCGACATAACCGATTGCACCCTTGACCCGAGCCACATTCGCCGCAACGCCCTCATTGCCCTTACCACCCACAGAGGAGGCGGCTGGCCACTTCACTGCAGCACCCTTTCCTACCTTCTCGGCCCAGAGCTTACTCACGGAAGTGAGATAATCGGTAAAGTTAAAGGTGGTACCAGAGCCATCAGCGCGGTGTACGACGGTAATGGTTTGATCAGGCAGTTTTTTGCCGGGGTTCAGCGCAGCGATTTTCGGGTCGTTCCAGTTCACGATCCAACCCATAAACATCTCCGCAAGAACCTCGCCAGTAATGCGAAGCTCGCCTGGAGCAAAGCCGTCAAGGTTCAGTACGGGAACCGTGCCGCCGATGATCGCTGGAAACTGAACCATCCCATCCTTCTCTAAGTCAGCGCCGTTCACGGGGGCATCCGACGCGCCAAAGGTCACTGTCTTGGCGCGAATCTGGCGCAGACCACCTGAGGAACCAATAGACTGGTAGTTCAATCCCTGACCGGTCTGTTTTTTGTAGGCTTCAGCCCACTTTGCGTATACAGGATACGGGAAGGTCGCGCCAGCGCCCGTGATATCGGCTGCAACCGCTGCGCTCATACCCATGGCAAGCGCTACGCCACCAAGCATGGATTTAATAAATGTTCTTCTCATGACAATACGCCTCATCGAGAGTGGTTGGAAGGAAACTGCCTTACTGAAAACCCAAGTGTGCTGCTTGAAACTCGGTTCATCCGGGACTCTACTTAGGAAAGATTACGGTTTGATGACAGTTCTTCGGTCGCCTGCGCAGGCATGGCCAGCGTAAAGAGCAGGCAGACGGAGAGCATGACGGCCGACCCCAAGAGGCAGGCCTCCAGCCCGCCCCAGCCATACAAGAGCCCCGAAAACAAAGTGCCCAGAAACCGCCCTGCGGCATTGGCCGCGTAGTAGAAGCCGACGTCTTCGGCGGCCTTCTCTGACCCAGCATAGGCAAGCACCAGATAAGAGTGCACCGAGGAGTTCACCGCAAAGAGAAATCCAAAGAGACCCAGGCCCAACACAAGCCAGATATCGACCGGCGCCCAGGCCTTCCAGACCACAAGTGCCAATGCGAGCGGTACCAGGGTTAACAGGCCCGCCCAGAGTCGAGCCGCAGGTACCTCACGTGACAGGCCGTCTGTACTACGCCCCACAAGACTCGGCGCAATCGCCTGTACCAGGCCGTAGCCAATCGTCCAGACCGCCATGAAGCCCCCCACCATGGTGAAGGTCCAGCCCTGGGCGTATAGAAACACAGGAACCCCGACTACAAACCAGACATCGCGGGCACCGAAGAGCGCCATACGGCCTGCAGCGAGAAGGTTAAGCGCCCGCGATTTCGACAGAAACTCTTTGGCAGACTTTGAGGGCTTGGACTTTCCCAGGCTGAACGGAAGGAGCAGCAACACCGCAACAAGTACCAGCGCCAACAACCCCGCCATGATCCAAAGGGCCCATTGAAACCCCGCCGCCTCCAGCAGCAGTCCGCCTAAGAAGAATCCCACACCCTTCATAGCGTTCTTACTTCCGGTAAACCAGGCGACCCATTTAAATAGGCGTGAAGACCCAGAGCCCGCGGTAAGCTTGATCGCAGACTTACTGGCGGTCTTGGTGAGGTCCTTGGCAACGCCACAGACCCCTTGGGCCATCACGACCCATGCCACCGAGAGGGTGGCAGACCAGTCGGGGGAAACCATGGACAAGAGCAGGAAGCCAACAATCTGGGTAGAAAGCCCCACCACCAGCATGCGCGGAATGCCGAACCGGGTGGCCAGCCAGCCTCCAATCAGGTTGGCAACGATTCCTGCTGCCTCATAAAGTAAAAATAAGAAGGCGAGCGTAAAGGGCGAATAGCCCAGCTTAAAGAAGTGCAGCAAGACCAACATGCGTAACGCGCCGTCAGTCAGTGTGAAACCCCAGTAGGCCGCTGTGACTGCGAGGTACGACCTTAAGCCTGCAGACGCCCCCTGCGCAGGGGAAGAAGATGCATCAGACACCGACTAGAGACCTGCCGCAGACAAATGACAAGCGAGGTCCACCATGCGACAGGCATAGCCCATCTCGTTGTCATACCAGGCATAGACTTTTAAGAGCGTGCCGTCGGTCACCATGGTGGAAGGCCCATCCACAATGCTACTGCGCGTGTCACGGGCATAGTCGGCACTGACCAGAGGCAAGGTTTCGTAGCCGAGAATACCGGCCAACCCGCCTCGGGCTGCCTGCGCAAAAAGGGCGTTGACCTCTTCCACACTGGTGGATTTCTGCAGTTCAAAGACGCAGTCGGTGAGCGAGGCATTGAGGTTGGGGGCACGCACCGCATGGCCATTAAGCTTGCCCTTAAGCTCGGGGTAGATCAGTGCAATCGCGGTGGCACTGCCCGTGGTTGTGGGCGCAAGGCTAAGCATGGCGCTACGCGCACGGCGCAGGTCTTTGTGGGGGGCATCGACCACCAGATTGGTATTGGTGGGGTTATGAATGGTCGTAATCTGCCCGTGGCGAATGCCCAGATTCTCGTGCACCACCTTCACTACCGGTGCCAGGCAGTTGGTGGTGCAGGAGGCCGCGGTGACAATACGATGGCGCAATGGGTCGTAAAGTGATTCGTTGACGCCCACCACCACATTTAAGACCGTATCAAACTTTACGGGCGCCGAGACCACAACGCGCTTGGCGCCGCGATCGAAATGGCCCTGTAGGGCCTCAGGCGAAAGGAATTTCCCGGTGCACTCGAGCACCACTTCTACCCCAAGGTCTCCCCAGGGAATATCGCCCGGCTGCGCTGCACTGGAGTAGGTAACCTTCTTACCGTGGATATGAATCGTCTGGGCCTCTTCATGGGCCTGAATGTCTGCCTTCCAGCGACCTTGGACGCTATCAAAAGCCAAGAGGTGGGCGGTAGCCGCCACGCCGCCCTTGAGTTCGTTGATGTGTGCAATCTCAAGCCGATTACCCGCACGGGGGTCGTCGGCTGGCCGGTCTGCAGCCCCCATAGCTGCCCGCATGGCCAGTCGGCCAATACGACCCATACCGTTGATGCCTACCCGCATCGCCACGCCCTTTCACAGAAACTTTCGAGACTGCCAGCAAAACATGACAGATCGATGACAAAGATGACGGCCTTTTGCATCTCCTGTCTACCAGGCGTCAAGGACTTCTTCCGCAATAGCAAAGGCAGTGCTCGCCCCCGTGCCACTGGTAATGCTGACAACCCGCATCATGGGGTCGGGGGCGAGGATCAGCGCATCGGACGGGCCACCCACGGGATACCAGCCCAACCACTGATCAGTCACCCGATAGCCCTGAAGTATCAACGTCTCCTCGAGCGCATCCAGAATGAGACGGTCAATGGCCGGGCGTGAGAACGGCAGAACCTGGTCGGCCGGGTGATGGGAATCACCCACGACAAGGCTGCCGTCGACGCTTTGGACCGCAATGAGGTGCACCCCTGCCTCAAGCGCCTCAGGCTGCTCGGCGGTGAGTCGTTCGAGCAGCGGCTGATGCGCCCCTAGCCCTGTGTAACCCGCATACCGCACAAGGCTCAGATCAGACATGACCGCCGCCGGCAGCGCAATAGAGGACTGCGGCACCAGCCGCAGCATCTGCAACTGTGTCAGGCCAAGACCAAAGGGTCGCAGATAGGGCTCGGCCACACCAGTAAGCTCGGTGCCTGGGCAGAGTACTACCCGGTCTGCAGTGAGCTGCTGCTGGGGCGTAATGACCACAGGCAGATCGACCGCCAACACCTCTTGGCCGAAGAAAAAGACTACGCCATAGGCCTCCTGAAGCCATTGCGCCAACTGTCCGACCGCGTCTTTCGACTCCACCCGAATTTCATGTGGGCTGTAGAGCGCGCCCCAGGCCCCTTGGCTGCGCAGCAAAGGGGCCTCATCCGGCAGGCGCGACGCAGAGACAAGCCGACACTCGGCCCCCATATCGGTCTGGGCGAACGCCTCCAAAACGGCCCCTGCCTCGGGCCGTCGGCCCAGGACCCAGAGCCCTTGATGACAGATGGAAATACCCGCCTGCGGGGCCACCTCGGCCCAGATATCGCGACTTCTGCGGGCCCGGCGCCACGTGTCCCCCGCCCGCTGACCGGTTACCGTGACAAAACCAAAATTGCGAATCGATGCCCCGGTGCAGCGACTACCGCGTTCGACCACCGCAACCCGCAGCCCCCTTCGTGCGGCTGTAAGTGCGTGCGCAAGGCCCAAGATACCCGCCCCTACGACCAACAAATCGAATACCTGTCGCGTCATCGCTGTCTCCATTGCTGTGTGCGCGAAAGAACAAAGTCGCTGAAGAGTCCGAAGAGCAGGCGCCCCCCTGCAGCGGTAACGAAAATGAGAACGGCCATGGCCGCCGCCGGAGCCACATCGCCCGCATCGTCCATGTTGAGTACGGCCACTGACGCCAGCTGCGTCTCAGGCGCATAGAGAAAGACCACAGCCGAGACTGTGGTCAACGCGTTCACAAAAAAGTAACCAGCCACCGCAAAAATGGCGGGTAGACTCAAGGGAATCGTGACCGAGAAAAGGGTCCGGAGGAAGGAGTGGCCAAGCGTCTCTGAGACATGCTCGAACTCCTTGTCCAGTTGTTTGAGGCTTGCCAACATCGTCAGGTGGGCAGTAGAGAAGAAATGTACGACCGTACAGAGCACCAGTATCGAAAGACTGCCATAGAGAAACTGCAGTGGCTGATACGGCCCGTTAAAGAAGAGAATGTAGCCAAGCCCCAGCGCAAGCCCCGGAATCGCCATGGGTAGCGTGGCCATAAGATTCAGCGACTCTCGCATCCCCTGCCCAATGCGGGACTTCTCCACCACCCAGGCGGAAAAGAATGCCGCTACCGCGCCAATCACCGCGGCACCGCCAGCCATCTGAAGGGAATTCCAGTATGTCTGCCAGCCTCCGCCATCCATGTCATCGAACTGGAAATGCTTCAGAGTAGGGCTCAGGTTGTACGGCCAGAACGACACAAACGCGGCGACGATTGCCATACCAATCATGGCGATAAACACCAGGCCTAGAACGCTGCAGAATAACGTGGCGATCAACGCAAGCATGCGACTCTCTGAGGGCTGCGCGATGACCGCTCGGGCCGTGAGCGCGGCAGACTGACGGGCCCGAAAGTATCGCTCCAATAAAAAGGCTCCGAAGGCCGGTAGCAACAGAAATACGCCGACCACCGCCCCCATCGAGAAGTTCTGCTGGCCAATCACCTGTCGATAGAGATCCGTGGCCAAGACATTGGCCTGCCCACCGATGACTTTAGCCACCCCAAAGTCGGTGATCACCAGCACGAATACCAGGACAAAAGACATGAGCAGACCGTAACGACACTGGGGTAGCGTGATCGTAAGAAAGATGCGCCAAGGCCCTGCACCGAGCGTGCGTGCCGCCTCTGCCAGCCGACCATCCTGGGTGGCCAGGCTGGTCATAAGAATCATCAGGGCATGGGGGAATGTCCAGAGGATAGAACCCAAGACAATCCCTAACTCGCCATAGATCGTGCCCGTTCCCATCCATGACTTTAATGCGCCCTGGTTACCAAACCAGTAGACCAGACTAATGGCCATGAGCAGAGAGGGCGACATCAATGGAATCAGGGCAACCCCACGAAAGAGGCGCTTACCCGGCATGGCTGTCATACAGAGACTAAAGGCAAAACCGAAGGCAAAAAGACTGGTGATGAATGCCGCAACAGCCGACAGACGCAGGCTGCGCGCCAACGAGTCCTGCAGACTGGGTGTATCCAGATACCTTGCAAACTGGGCTAGGCCAACAAACTCGCCCTCCAAACTATAGACACTACGCGCCAAGAGCCACGCCAGCGGTGCAAAGACAAAGAGTAGGCCGAGGCCGAGCAGGAGTGCTGCGACCAGCCACTGCCCCTGTCGATCAAGCGCAGATAGGGTAAAGCCTGCAGGAGATCTCACAACGAGGCACTTGCTGGGACTGGCAGCAAGGCAGCATGCGGGATCGCTAAGAGTACCCGGGAGTCGGTACCCCAGGGCGCGGTGGCCTGGCCAATATTCATCTGCTCGACCCGAAGCACCTGATTCAGCGCCTCGCACTGGACTTCGAGGCCCCAAGACGCACCGGCAAAGCGCACGTGGGTCACGCGACCAGGCAAGACCACTGCATCATTCGCGATATCTAACAACGGGAGACTCGAGCCCTCTGGCAAAATGGAAATCTGCTGCGGTCGGACCACCAAGGTCACGGAAGCTCCCACAGCACAAGGCGTTGACCAGCAAGGATGGGCCGGCCAGAGGGCGGGGCCGATACGCAGGCCCTCCTCTTCGATGACGGCTGATAGGAGATTCACCCGCCCCACAAATCCCGCGGAGAATCGACTGGTCGGCGCACGATAAAGATTCAAGGGGGAGTCCTCTTGGGCAATCTCCCCGTTATCCATCAGGACCACGCGATCGGCCATTTCCAAGGCTTCCCCTTGATCATGGGTGACCATGATGGTTGGAATACCAAGGCGACGTTGAATCGCCACGATTTCGTGCCGCAGGCCCTCGCGTACCTTGGCATCAAGGGCGGATAGCGGCTCGTCTAAGAGAAGGAGTGCAGGCTGCGGCGCGAGCGCGCGGGCAAGCGCGACCCGCTGCTGCTGCCCACCGGAGAGTTGGGCAGGAAACCGTTCACCATAGGCCTCGAGCCCTACCAACGCAAGCATTTCTTGGGCACGCGCTCGTTGCTGTGGGCCCTTTAGGCTCTGCAAGCCATAGCGCACGTTCTGCTCTGCGGTGAGATTGGGAAACAACGCATACGACTGAAATACCACCCCGAACCTACGGCGCTGAGGCGGCAGGTGGGTGATCTCAGAGCCATCAAAAAAAAGATGACCCTGGGAGGGGCGATCGATACCGCAGATAATCCGCAGTAGCGTCGTCTTACCGCATCCCGAGGGCCCTAGGAGACAAACGAACTCCCCCTCGTCCACCGAGAGGGAAATATTTTTAAGAACCGAGACTCCAGAGTAGGACTTGGTCAGCCCCTGTACCTCTAACTGCGCCATGGCAACGGCAGCTGACCGATTCGGCTCAAATTCAAGGCTTACTTAGGCTCTGCCTTACTCTCGTAGCGACGACTCCACTCAGCTAAGACCTTTTCACGATTGGCCGCAGCCATCGCGAAATCATTCTTAATCAGCATCTTCTCAATATCGCCCTGAATGAACTCGAGCTTCTGCTGAATGCCGGGAATGGCAACGACTGCAAAGTTCTGTGCATAGAGCTGATTGGCCTCTTGAGAGACAGACCAGTCGGCCAGCGCACGTGCCGCCGCCATCTTCTTGGTCGACTTCATGATGCCGGTGGCCTCCATATCCCAGCCCAGCCCTTCTTTGGGCAGAACGATATCAATCGGCGCACCATCCTTCTTGGTCTTGTTCGCACGGTACTCAAAGCTCAGACCCACGGCATATTCGCCGGCACCCGCCTGACGGCAGGGCTTACTACCGGAATGCGTGTAGACGCCAATGTTTTGGTGCAGAGCATCCATGTAGGCCCAACCCTTCTGCTCACCCATGAGTTGCAGCCAGGCAGAGACCATCAGGTAGCCTGTTCCGGAACTTGCAGGATGGGGCATGGTGATCTGACCCTTGTAAACAGGGTTTGTAAGATCCTGCCAGGAGGCGGGCTTAGGGAGATTCTTTTTTCCAGCCTCTGCTGTGTTGAAGCAGATGGCCGACGACCAGACATCCATCCCGACCCAAGACGGGGTTGTGCGAGGGTCACGCATCGAGGCCTTCACTTTCTCTAGGCCTTTGGGCGCGTACGGGGCAAGCATGCCCTCTTTGTCGAGAAGCATGAGGGAGGTTGCTGCCAGGCCCCAGACGACATCCGCCTGTGGATTGGACTTCTCGGCTAAGAGCTTGGCCGTGATGATGCCGGTAGAGTCGCGGACAATTTTGAGCTCAATGGTCGGATTCTGGGCCTCAAAAGACTTCTTGTAGGCCTGAATCTGATCGGCCTCAAGAGCGGTGTAAACCAGCAACTCAGTCTTTGATTGCGCAGAGACCGCCAGGGCTGCCGATACCAGCGGCAGGGCGACGCAGGCACTTAAGAGACCGCGGCGTAGGGAAGAGAAGGACATCGCAAGACACTCCCAAAAAAAGATGGATCAGAGGAGTGATCATGATCTCGGCGAATTCTTACAAGACAAGGACTGTTTTATGACAAGACGATGACAGTCTGCGATTGCGGCCTTCCCACGAGGTCGTGGACGCAAAACCACCCAGATTGCCCCGCACAATACAGGCCTCGTCTCACACCACGAACATGCTTAGGGAGATTTCTATGCAGAAGGTAAAAGCCGTCATCTTTGACTGGGCTGGAACAACGATCGACTTCGGATCATTCGCCCCTATGGGCGCCTTCGTTGAGGCATTCGCACAGTTCGACATCCCCGTAACGGTGGCACAGGCAAGGGTGCCCATGGGGCTCCCCAAGCGAGACCACATCGCCGCGATGGTGCGTTCCTTAGAGATCTCGGAGGCCTGGCAAAAGACCCATGGTCGGGCGCCTTCAGAAAAAGATATTGACGACATTTATCGAATCTTCGTGCCACTGAACGAGGGGGTCGTGGCCTCATATGCAGACCTTATTCCTGGGGCCCGCGAGGCCGCCGACGGATTACGCGCGCAAGGCATACGCATTGGCTCGACGACGGGATACACGCGTTCGATCATGGAGCGGGTTTTACCGCTGGCACGTTCGCAGGGCTATGCACCTGACAACCTCGTCTGCGCAGACGATATGCCCCGCGGTCGACCGAGCCCGATGAACATGTACCGGTGCTTCATCGAGCTGGATGTCTGGCCTGCGCAGTCGGTTGTCAAGGTTGATGACACCGAACCCGGTATCGCTGAAGGCGTCGCTGCAGGGTGCCTTACGGTCGGTGTTGCGCTCTCCGGTAATGGCGCGGGAATTTCTCTAGAGGAATTCTCGCGTATGACGGAGGCTGAGAAGGCGCCGATTCGACAACGATGCGGCGAGACCCTCAAGAAGGCGGGGGCCGACTATGTGATTGACACTGTGGCTGACCTTCTGCCCCTGCTGCAGACCATCGGGAGGCTATAAGCAGGGGTGCAGCCCGCCACTCATGGGCCAAGAATGGGCCAAGCCCCCCGACTATAATGGAAGGCTGACCATGCAGATCGCCCAAGAATCCGCCCGAAGGCGCACCTTCGCCATTATTTCCCACCCCGACGCGGGCAAGACCACCCTCACAGAGAAGCTGCTGCTCTACGCAGGTGCCATTCACATTGCGGGCACGGTAAAGGCGAGAAAGTCGTCGCGTCACGCTACTTCTGACTGGATGGAGATTGAGAAGCAGCGCGGTATTTCTGTCGCAAGTTCGGTTATGCAAATGGAATACTGCGACTGCGTGATCAACCTGCTCGACACCCCAGGGCACCAAGACTTTTCCGAAGACACCTATCGGGTGCTTACTGCCGTAGACGCGGCACTCATGGTGATCGACGCGGCCAACGGAGTGGAATCGCAGACCCTACGCTTGTTAGAAGTCTGCCGTGCTCGCAACACGCCCATTCTCACCTTCATCAACAAGATGGATCGCGAAGTACAGCCGCCGCTGGATCTGCTCGATGAGATCGAACGAACCCTGGGCATGTCGGTGGTGCCCTTTACCTGGCCCGTAGGCATGGGCAAAGACTTTCATGGCGTCTTTGATCTGCAGGAAAATCGTATCCGGGTCTTCACACCCGGGGAAGACCGGCGCGCAGAAGACCTTGAGATGATCGAGGGGCTAGATCACCCAGATAACCCCGTGCGTTTCGGCGCTGCCTTTGACCAGGCCCGCCAGGAAATCGAACTGGTGCAGACGGCCACCCCTGCCTTTGACCGTACGGCCTTTCTGGAGGGTCGTCAGACGCCGCTTTTCTTTGGCTCTGCCATTAATAACTTTGGTGTGCGGGAAGTGCTCGATGCACTGGTAGAGCTCGCGCCAGCACCTGGGCCTCGGGCGAGCCTGCAGCGTCCGGTGGAGCCCAGAGAAGGTAAATTTGCAGGCGTCGTCTTTAAGGTACAGGCCAACATGGACCCCGCCCATCGCGATCGTATTGCATTTTTACGTGTCTATGCCGGACGGTTCGAGCGAGGAATGAGCCTTCGGGTAGTGCGCACTGGCAAAGATATTCGTACGAGCAACGCGGTCTCTTTCTTATCCCAGCGTCGTGACCTTCTAGAAGATGCCTATCCCGGCGACATCATTGGCATCCCCAATCATGGCACCCTGCAGTTGGGCGATACGCTCACCGAAGGCGAAACGCTTCAGTTCACTGGGCTTCCGTTCTTCGCGCCCGAACTCTTTCAGGCCGTAGAGGTGGCTGACCCGTTAAAGATTAAAAAACTCCGTACCGGTCTGGTGCAGCTTGGCGAGGAAGGGGCGATTCAGGTATTCCGCCCGATGGATGGCGGCACGATGCTACTGGGCGCGGTAGGCCAGCTACAGTTTGAGGTGGTACTTCATCGTCTGAAGCATGAATACGGAGTCGATGCACGACTAATGCCGACTAAATTTCGGTTGGCCCGCTGGATTACCAGCAACAAAGAAGCAACGCTCAAGGACTTCATCAAACAAAACTCGTACCGGGTTGCCGAAGATGCCGTGAACGCGCCGGCTTTTCTCGCGAGCCACGCATCAGAGCTCAATATTGCGATCGAGCGCTGGCCCGACATTCAGTTTCATGCGCTGCGCGAGCACTCTGGCCTCATATTTCAAGCAGGCCTTGCCGCCTAGCGGCAGACGTACTAGCGCAGACCTTCCCTCTGAAAGACAAGCCAGTCGGCCAATGAGAGGTATGTCTCTCCCAAAGCACGTGCCTTAAGCCAGGGAAGCCCCGAAGCGATATCGGGGCGCCCACGTTGGATCGTGGCCGGCGTATCCGGTAAGACACCTTGGCCGTCTGGGCTGCCCAGCCCGAAGTGAAAGACATAGAAGGGCTCTTGCCCCATACGCAGATCGGTCACGAAGACTTCAGGTACACCCGCGTTGTAGTCTTGGCGCAACCGGTAGAAGCCATGACTGAAGGCTGCCACTCGGGCAACGCCTGGATGTTGGGCATACTGGGGGATGAGGTCTGCGCCTCGGTCATGGCGCTCCCACTTCACCGTCTCAGTCGCGTCAAAAAAACTGTACCAACCCTCGTAATAGTCGGTGTCATTGACCCAGACCAGACGCCAAAGAACCGTGTTAAGCGGCGCAGGGGTAACCAATAGTTTTCCCGCACCGGGCGCCTCAGGAAGACTCTGTAATGCCACCTGCTTGACGATCTGCTGCCCCGCAACCGTCCACAATAAGTAAAGGGTACTTACTGCAAGGCCTACATGGCTCCAGATTACTGGCTGTCGGCCGAGTCGTACGATCGTGAGAACGAGCCCAACAACGAGAGGCAGGGTATAAAGCGGATCGATAATAAAGATGCTGCCCAGACCAAAGGGATAGTCTGAGAACGGCTGTAGAAGCTGTGTGCCATAGACTGTGAAGTAATCCAGCGTGACATGGGTGACAAGTACCAACCAGGCTGCCAACAGCCAGTCTTTCAGACCCAAGACCAGATGCGTCCGTGAAAACGCCACCGCCTGATAAATCCGGTGGCTTAACCAGGCCAGAAGTACGGCCGCAAGGGTGAGATAGAAATACCCATGTGACTCCGCCCGATGACGGGTCATGTCGAGAATGGCGTCGTCGAAATGTATTAACGCATCAAGATCTGGCAGGGTGGCGACGGCTCCGCCCCAAAGGGCGGCCTTCCAGGCTGCAGTCCGGCGCCCCAGAAGCGACACCGAAACCGCTGCACCTAGGGCGAATTGCGAAAGAGAGTCCACGTGTGTTCAATAGGAGAAAAAGGGTTCGGCACTCGGCGCTTAGAGGCCCACGAACCGTCATGATAGAGCCAACCGTCAGAAACACATCCTTGGTGTACGCTCCCCTCTCTCACTCAGTACTTCGTGCGCCATGGCAAAAACCAACGACCGCCTCACCGATTTCGATACCGTCATTATTGGTTCAGGCATTGCAGGCCTCTCCTGCGCGCATCGATTGGCTCAGGCAGGAAGAACTTCTCTGGTCGTTGACAAGGGCCGAGGCTTAGGAGGTCGGGTTGCCACGCGACGTGCGGAGGGCTTTCAGTTCGACCACGGCGCCCAATATATCCACGCAAAGAACGCGGACTTTGCAGCCCTCATCAAAGAAATGACAGCGGCGGGTGCTGCCGCCGACTGGGCGATCGACACCGCACGGGTGCGGTCTGTTGGCACCCCAGGTATGTCCTCTATCGCAAAGTACTTGGCCACCGGTATAGAGGTACGACAAGGCCTACAGGTCACACGCCTGATTTCGACAGGCGGCTGTTGGCAGATTGAGGCCAACGGCTGCGACCCTTTTAGTGCGTCGCGTGTGGTAATCACTGCCCCTAGCCCACAGGTTCCTGCCCTGCTTAGCGCGCATCATCCGCTTCTGGCCCGGCTTGCGCGGGTAGCCTTTGCCCCCTGCCTTACCCTCATGGCAGTCATCGAGGGTAATGCGGTGCCCTTCGTTACACGGGAAGACCCAGAGGACGACCTCGCCTGGATCGCCTGCGACAACAGTAAACCTGGCCGCAGCGCCCAGGGCGCCCGGAGCAGCCACAGTTGGGTCGCCCAGGCAAGCACCCGGTTTAGCGAAACCTTCCTGGAAGAAGACACTATTGCCCTCACGGCGCGCATGCTCCCGATGCTCTGCGATCGGATTGGCGCGTCATCCACGCAGGTTGTCTATGCCACGGCACATCGATGGCGCTATGCGCGTGTGATCCAGCCCTTGGGGGAGGCCTTTGTCAAATCTGAGGACAATAGGCTCTATTGCGGCGGTGACTGGTGCCTCGGCCCCCGCGTGGAAGCTGCCTGGCAAAGCGGCGTCGCCATGGCAGAAGATATTCTGCTTCATACAACAGCCCTGCCCTAACAGCCACCGCCCGCCTATGACTATGCACTGGCCACGATTTCTTCTTATTGCTGCAGGTGTCTTTGGCGCCACGGGCGTGGTTGCGGGCGCCTTCGCGTCGCATGGGCTCGGTTCACTTGTCGAGCCGAGGCTGGTGGCGATTTTCGCGACGGCTGCGAATTACCAATTACTCCATGCGGTGGCAATCCTCGCGCTCGCGGTGATGGCCCAAAAAGAAGCGACGGGGCCATGGGCTGTCTGGTCTGCCCTGAGCTTTACTTTTGGAATACTCGTTTTTAGCGGCAGCCTCTACCTCCGTGTACTCGCAGACCTACCGAGACTCGGGGCAGTCACCCCGGTGGGAGGGCTCGGGTTCATTCTGGGATGGGTCGGTGTGGTGGTTACAGGCTGGCGCTCCGTGGCAATTCAACGATGATCCACCGCCTCGCCGGTACGCTTGCTCTTGTTGTTTTTTTAGGCGGCTGCGTGGTGCGTACCCAAGACTTTCACTGCATTCGCGAAGATGACGCGAAGACCAGCTTTGAGCTACGAATGTCACCCACCTCGATAGAAATCAAAGGGGTCGGCTACAGCTTTGACGCGGAACAGGGAGCGGAACGCCGTTACAGAAATCAGAGTACCGGGCAGACCGTGGTATTCAATCCTGCCAGCGGTAGGCTGGTTTTGAGTGAGCGCCCGATGATGGACTGGACATGTGAGCGCTACGAATCGTATTAACCAACCGCCCAGATGCTTCTCGCAGGCTTTAAGGATCGACTCGTAACAATCATCTAATCATCGTTTTGTAACAATAGGGCCGCACTATGTAGTCATGATCCGCGACGACAACGCAGCGCCGTCTCTCACCAAAGGCCCGTTGCAGTCAGACATTACAGCCCTAGATTCGGACGAGACCACCGTGGTGGTGTTTAATCTCAAACGCCGCTTCACAGGTGTGTCAGCCACCGTCAATGGTCTGTTACCAGCCCAGAATCAACTGCGGCATATCGCATATTGCGGCACCGTTTTGCCCAACAGCAGCGACCGCCTCTCTGTTCTTCAAGCCGTCTCGGTCTCACGGCGCCCTCCTTCAAACGCAGCGTTTCGAATTTGGCATCTTCGACGAGATCACGAGATGTTGATTGGTCTCTTTGCCAGAGACGTCCTGCGCCTGCCCATCAGACTCGTCTTCACGTCCGCCGCGCAGCACCTCCATGGGCTCTTCCCTCGCTGGCTCATCTCAAAGATGGATGCGGTCATTGCAACCACCACGAAGGCAGCAACCTTCGTACCCAACACTACCGCCGTGATCCCGCACGGAATCAACACAGCCCATTTCATGCCGCCACAAGACAAACGAGAGGCATGGCGAGAATCCGGACTACCGGGAGAGATTGGTATTGGTATCTTCGGTCGTGTTCGGCCTGACAAAGGTACCGATATATTTGTTGAGGCCCTCATCGCGACACTGCCCAGGTTTCCCAAGGCTACGGCTGTCATTGCTGGGTTAACCCAGACGCGTTACCAATCCTTTCAGGCTACTCTCGCAAAGAAGATCGACGATGCAGGGCTGTCTGAAAGAATCATCTTCCTCGGAGAGATTCCGGCAGACGAGGTGCATAGCTGGTATCAGAGATGCCTCATCTGTGTCGCCTGCCCCAGATACGAACCCTTTGGCCTCACCCCCTTTGAGGCAGCGGCAAGCGGCTGCGCCCTTGTCTGCTCAAACACAGGCGCGTTCGAGGCACTCGTTGAAGAAGGTGTAAGCGGCTATTTGTTGCCCGAAAACGATTCGAATCACCTTGCCGCTGCACTCGCACAACTCCTCACAGACACCCGTGACACAGCACGCATGGGAATCGAGGCCCGAAAACGGGTGACTCTTCATTTCTCTATAGAGAGAGAAGCCGAGGCGATTGATGCGGTCTACGAGCACCTTTTTCGGGCAGCGGCGCTTCGTTAGCACGTGAACGACTCATCATTCGTAAAAGATCCTCCCGAGCGCTTCGCGCTGCGACTCTATGAGGCGCTCAGTACCGCACTCATTCCACTGATATGGCTTCGGGCGCACTTTCGAAGCCGGGCTGAGCCTTTGTACGCAGCGAACATCACAGAGCGTTTCGGGTTGTATTCGAAATCATCGCCTCCACTGAATACCGATTCTGTTTTGTGGATACATAGCGTCTCCCTGGGCGAGACACGTTCAGCAGAGATTCTTTTAGCGCAACTGCGAACAGCATTCCCTCGGGCGCGAATCCTGCTCACGCATGGCACGAGTACCGGAAGACAGGCCGGAGCGGCGCTATTGAAAGACGGCGACATACAAGTCTGGCAGCCCTGGGATACTCGCGCGATCGTCACCCGATTTCTTCGCCGGTTTGAGCCAAGTCTGTGCATCCTCGTAGAAACTGAGGTCTGGCCTCTCTGGATACAGACCCTGAAGGCAGCACAGATTCCCACGATACTGGTCAACGCCCGTCTCAGCCATCGGAGCTTTCGACTTGCGAGGAGGCTCAGGCACCTCGCTGAACCCACCTACCGTGGGCTATCGCTTGTCTTGGCACAGACAGAGGACGACGCGGAACGCTTTCGTGCGCTCGGTGCGCCAAAGATCGTCACTACCGGGAACCTCAAGTTTGATCTCCCACCTAACCAGGCTCAGAAGGAGCGGGGACGCGGTTGGCGATCCGGACAGACAAAGCCCATCATCATGCTTGCCAGTACACGTGACGGTGAAGAAATGGCCTGGCTCGATCTGTTGGCCAAAATGAGGCCTGTAGTCCGATCTGTACAGTGGCTCATCGTCCCAAGGCAACCCCGAAGATTCTTACTGGTGAGTCAACTGCTCCGCGACAGGGGCTGGACGGTATCTCATCGGTCGCAATGGAACGATGCGGGGCCACCAGACAATACCGCGGTACACGATACCGTCTGGCTAGGGGACAGCGCAGGTGAGATGCAGACCTACTACAGCATGGCTACTATTGCCTGGCTTGGCGGTAGCTTTGTCGCCCACGGGGGACAGAATCTTATTGAGGCTGCCATATGCGGCTGCCCTGTCATCATGGGGCCTCATACGTTTAACTTTACCCAAGCCGCAGCATTCGCCCAACAGACGCGGGCCGCCACGGTTGTCCCGTCCATGGAGGTGGCCTGGGAAGAGACGCAGCGATTACTGCGCGCCCCCGAGGCCTATGCTGCCATGGTGAGGGGCACCGAGCGTCTGGTCTCTATGGGACGTGGTGCTACCCTGAGGACAGTCTCTGCATTATTGGAAGAGGCGCTGCCCCATCGGCAGAGCGGAGTGCCTTACCTAAGCGGCCTTTAAGGTAGCCATGATCTCTTCTGTCCAGGATGCCAGATTGGCGGACTGGACCCTGCGCCCCAACGCCAACATCTGCGCTTGTGCTGCCTGCTCGGGCATATCGATCGCTTTCGCGATTGCGTCGAGCATACTTTTTGCCGAATAGGGATGTGTGCGTAAGGCTTCATCAAGCTCGATTGCAGCGCCTGTGAACTCCGAGAGCACCAGAACGCCGGGGCTCCCGTTTTTTGCCGCCACATACTCTTTGGCCACCAGATTCAAGCCATCTCGGAGTGGAGTAATCCAGCAGATATCTGCTGCCAGGTACCAGGCAATCAGATCCTGAAAACGAATCGGCGAGGTAAAGAACAGAATAGGGGTCCAACTTGCTGTGGAGAATCGGCCATTAATTGCGCCGACCCTTCTTTCTATTTCCTCTCTTACATCATCGTAAGCGCGTATTCCACTGGCCGGCGCCACAGAGGTGACACAGAGCTTGACATGCCCAAGCAGATCTCCTCGGGTCTCAAGGAGCTGCTCGTACGCGAGGAGCATTTCGCGCGTACCTTTTGTGTAATCGATGCGACCAATCGACAGAATGACTTTCTCAACGCCAAGACTCTGACGAATTATTCCTGACTGTCTAATGGTCGTTGGCGCCGCAGCCACTTTTGCAATCGCCTTGTCGTCTACCCCAATTGGCGCAACATCCAGGTACACCGTACGCTCCATCATCGAAAGCGCCGAGGTATAGACACTCTCCTGCAAGATGGTGTCACGCTGCTGGAGTCGAGCCGCAGCAATAGTACGGGCCCTGCTTACCGCAGGCTTAATAAAGGAGCGGGCGCAGGAGGCAAAATTTTCAGCATACCGCGGGGCATGAAACCCTATTCGGTCACAAGCCAACAAGCTCTCGAGTATTTCTTTGCGCCAGGGCAGAATGCCGAACATATCAGAGGCCGGAAACGGCGTATGGTGGAAGAAGGCCATCTTGAGGTCCGGCCTCTGGCTGCGAATGTATCCGGGCACGAGCCAGAGGTTGTAGTCATGAATCCAGATAGTGGCGCCAGTGTCTGCCACCTGGCAGCTCGCCTCGGCAAATAGCCGGTTGACTTGGCGAAACTCTTCCCAGTTTGCAGCGTCGTAGTCGAACCGCTCGGTAAACGAGTGCAGTATGGGCCAGAGCGCCGCTTTTGAGGTACGGTGATAAAACGAATTAATCAGCGCCTCGGTAAGACCGACACACTGCACCTGGATGCTGGG
>JBJOHS010000003.1:0-36389 GCA_046047535.1 Pseudomonadota bacterium | reverse complement strand
CCAGCGGGCCCGCGATAAAGCGGCCATGGGCCGCGCGAGCTGAAGTTCTGCCTCGATGGCAGTGCGCACCAGGGGACGGGTAGAGACCGACCGCGGCCACAAAGACAGGGCCTGCTCAAGGCCTTCGAGAGCCAGAGCGGGCTGCCCTGCCATGAGGGTGGCCTGCGATTCAATCACCGCCCAAAACGGGGCAGCCAGGGTCAGCAGCCGGGGGGATTGCGCGGTGGTCCCTGGGGTCGATACCGCGGGCCCCATAACCTGTCTCGCGGCTGCCCGCGAGGCCGCAACAAACCCATAGACCGCAGGCAGATCCCTCTGCAGTAAAGCAACCCAAGCCTGGCCATAGGCGATACGCGCCTGGTCGTGGGCAGAGGCAGACCCCGGGTCGCGACGGCGCTCGGCCAGAAGCACAGCCATACGGGCAAGGCCATCTACCGACCGCACTGCAGTGGCTTCCAGGCGTTGTCGAATCCACGAGAATTCGAGGCTCTCCTCCGATGCAGGCGCAGAGCCAGCCGGTAGACCTCCCAACGGTTCTGTGCGCGGTGCAGCTTGAGCTGTGGCCAGTGACTGAAGTGACTGAATACGGGTCTGAACATCAGCAATGCGCTCGGAGGTGAGTGGGTGACTGCGCAGCCAACTCGGCGCCCCTGTCTCGTAATACCGACCCGCCTGGGAGAGTTTCTCAAAGAGTCTGGCCATGGCCTGCGCGTCAAAGCCAGCATCGCGCAACAGCATGAGCCCTACGCGGTCGGCCTCGCGCTCAGCGTCCCGCGAAAAAGACAACTGGTCTTTTAAGGCCACGGTCTGCCCCAAAGAGACAATACCCATTGCCGCATCCGGATTGCTGCCCGCCGCCATGGCGGCGAGCAAAGCGGCCGCAATCATGACGCCCGAGGACTGGCGCTGCTGGCCGAACATCCGCGCTATGTGACGCTGGGTCACATGGCCAATTTCATGGGCCAGTACCGACATCAGCTCAGATTCGCGCGCAGCCTGAACGACTAGCCCCGAATGCACGCCGATGTAACCCCCTGGAAGGGCAAAGGCGTTAATGCTTGGATCTTTCACCAAAAAAAACCGAAAGTCTTGGGGCCCAAGGCCCGCCTCTGGGCCGAGTTCCCCGCGTGCCTGCGCAGCCGCCAGGAGTCGGCCTGCCTGCACCTGCAGATAGTCTTGCGCCTCCGGGTCATCGTAGACAACACCCGCCCGCAGAAGCGTCTGAAAGATGGATCGGCCAAGGCGCCGTTCTGCCGAGCCGGAGAGGTCATCGGTAGACGCCTCCCCTAGGGCAGGAAGACCCGTCACCAAGCCGTCACGGGCAATCGCCGGTGCGGCCTGCACCAGTAGGAATAACAGGCTAGTCACCAGAAGGGCGGCCAACGCAGAGCCCCAGTGCATGGGGTCGCGGCGCAAGAGAGACACGGTCATGGCAGCTATCATAGGCGGATGAACGGACTGACTCACTTCGATAGCCAGGGCCAGGCCCATATGGTGGATGTTTCTAAAAAGCAGGAGACGGTACGAACCGCCATTGCCACCGGATTCATCGCCATGAGACCTGATGTCCTGCATCTGGTTCAGGAGGGCACTGCCAAAAAAGGCGATGTCCTGGGAGTGGCCCGCATTGCCGCCATTCAGGCAGCCAAGCGCACCAGCAGCCTGATTCCCCTCTGTCACCCTCTACCACTTAGCCATCTCTCGGTAGAGTTTGTGATGCAGGAAGACCCGACGGGCATCTGGTGCAGCGTACAGGCCACAACAACCGGAAAGACCGGGGTGGAGATGGAGGCCCTCACTGGCGTGCAGATTGGGCTCCTTACCATCTACGATATGGTCAAAGCTGTGCAGAAAGACATGATGATTTCCGGGGTCCGTCTCTTAGAAAAGCACGGCGGTAAATCGGGTAGTTACATCAGTACTACCTAAAAACGACAGTCTTCTTGCCGTTTAGGAGAATGCGCCGCTCCGCATGCCAGCGGACTGCACGGGCAAGTACCCGCGACTCAATGTCGCCGCCAATGCGCGAAAGGGCCTGCGGATCCATAGCATGGTCAACACGCTCAACATCCTGCTCAATGATGGGCCCCTCATCGAGGTCGGTCGTCACATAGTGCGAGGTGGCCCCAATAATCTTTACGCCTCGCGCGTAGGCCTGGGCGTAGGGCTTGGCCCCCTTAAAACTTGGCAAAAACGAATGGTGGATGTTGATTGCCCTGCCGGCCCAGGCCTCGCAGAGTCGCGGCGACAAGATCTGCATGTATCGGGCCAAGACAATTAGATCCACCTTACGATGGGCAACGAGCTCAATGAGTGCGTCTTCCTGGGTATCGCGTGTCTCTGGGGTGACCGGAAGATGGTGAAAGGCAATGCCGTGATGACGGACGAGCCCCGCAAAGTCTTCGTGATTAGAGGCGACTGCCACGATCTCAATGGGTAGCTGGCCGCTCTGACTGCGAAACAGAAGGTCATTGAGACAATGCCCAAACTTCGAAACCAGAATCATTACCCGAGGCCGCTCGCCTGCCGGTGTAATCTCCCAGTGCATCTGCATCGAATCAGCCACCGGCGAAAAGTCTGCAAGAAGTGCGCTGCGGGTGCGGTCTACCGGCGCATCAAAGTGAACCCGCATAAAAAACAGTCCCGTCTCGTCATCACCAAACTGGGCCGAATCCAGAATGTTGCATTCGGCCTGAGCAAGAAATTGGGCAACCCGAAAGACAATGCCTTTGGCATCAGGGCAGGAGAGCGTGAGGATAAAGTCGTGGTGCATCCGGGTAGAAGCCTTCGAGCCTTCGGGCCGATCACGGCCAATAGAAGAGGGGGGTGGTGAGGCGCAGCGACGGGCGGCGCTAGTGCCCCGAAGGCAGGCCGCCAACCAGCCGGTAGTCGGTGCCGCAATAAGGGCAGCGGGCCCTGCCCTCGCTGAGCTCGAGAAATACCCGAGGATGGCTACTCCACAATGGCATCTGCGGGTTGGGACAGAAGGCCGGTAGGTCAGCCGCCCGCAGCTCAACTACCGCAGTCCCCGCTGCAGCCTGAGCCATCTCTAGAACTGGGCCTGGATGGGCATCAGGAGAAGACATCGCCATTCTCCCCCCTGCTAGATGCGGCTCAACCAGCCGACATACTTGTCCGCCCGACCAGAGACCACATCAAAGAAGAGACTCTGGATTTTTTCTGTGATCGGCCCCCGACGCCCTAGACCAATCGTACGGTCATCGAGCTCGCGAATCGGTGTCACCTCGGCGGCCGTACCCGTGAAGAAGGCCTCATCGGCACAATAGATCTCATCGCGGGTGATGCGCTTTTCAATCACAGCCAGACCGAGGTCTTGGGCAAGGGTGATTACCGTATTGCGGGTAATGCCATCTAAGCAGGAGGCGAGATCCGGGGTGTAGACCTTCCCACCCTTCACGATAAAGAGGTTCTCGCCCGCCCCTTCAGAGGCATAGCCATCGGTATCAAGCAGCAGGGCCTCATCGTAGCCATTAGCAGCAACTTCCTGGTGGGCCAGAATGGAATTGATGTAATAGCCAGAAGCCTTCGCCCGTACCAACGAGACATTGACATGATGCCGGGAGAAAGACGAGGTCTTCACCCGTATTCCCTGGGCCAGACCATCCTCGCCCAGATAGGCGCCCCAGGGCCAGGCCGCCACCGCCACATGAATCGTGTTGCCCACCGCAGAAACACCCAGCTTTTCGGAACCGATCCAGACAATCGGGCGCAGATAGCACGACTTCAATCCATTACGGCGGACGACCTCGCACTGCGCAGCCTCTAACGTCGCCGCATCAAACGGGACCTTCATCTGAAAAATCTTTGCCGAATTCAGCAATCGCTGGGTGTGCTCTTTGAGGCGAAAGATTGCGCTGCCATTGGCGGTCTCATAGCACCGCACGCCCTCAAAGACCCCCATGCCATAGTGCAGGGTATGCGTAAGCACATGGATCTTTGCATCGCGCCAAGGCACGACCTCTCCATCCATCCAGATCCAGCCATCGCGGTCGGCCATTGACATGCCAATATCTCCTCGGGGTCTTCGACTTTAGAATTGCGTCTCAAACGGCAGCTCTGCCCGCCGACGCTCAAACCCACATTCTAGCGAAGCTTGCCGCATGCCCCCTGTCCAGAAGCCCTCGCGACCCCGCGCAGGCCCGGCCGCCCAGGCCTGGGCTGATCTTGGGCCGGCCCTTGTCGCAGTCGGAATCTGGGGGGTGGTCACGGGGGTAGCCATGGTCAAAGCAGGCATGACGCCCTGGCAGGCGGTGGGGATGAGCCTGCTGGTCTATGCGGGTTCAGCACAACTCGCCGCCCTGCCACTTATGGTCTCCGGTGCGTCGCTTCCTATCATCTGGATCAGCGCGCTGATTGTGAATCTGCGTTTTTTTATCTACTCCCTGGGCCTGCGTCCCTGGTTTCGGCAGCAGAGGCCCCTGATACGGGCACTCTACGGAACCGTCTCGACCGATGCCCAGGTCGTGGCGATTGCCCAAAGATTCTCCAAGAGCAGTCGGTCGGCTGGGCGACGACGTCTCTTTCTTCGGTACTTTCAGGTCTCTGCCGCGATGAACTGGGCCTGCTGGCAGGTCTGCTCCTTCGTGGGTATATTCCTCGGGGCCCAGCTGCCCGAGGAATCAGGCCTAGCTTTTCTGGCCTCCCTAGCGCTTCTCACCCTGCTGCTGCCCATGCTCAAGGGTAGGCCTGCCTGGGGATGTGTCGCCACGGCGGCGGCGGTCTCGGTAGCCCTAAAGCCCCTTCCCCTCAATCTTGGGCTTCTGGTTTCTGTAGTCGCTGGCGTGGCGGTTGCACTCTGGCTGACCCCGTCCCATCACCCAGACCTTTCTGATCAGCCAGACCAGTCCAGATCTAAGGCAGACCCCCTATGACCGAACTCGAGATCTGGCTTGCCATTCTCGGCATCGCCGCCACCACCCTGCTCACCCGGGGTATGCCGCTTCTTCTTCCGGCCCGCTGGGCACTACCGGCAGGCCTCTCCTCGGCGCTGCGCTATGCCCCGATGGCGGGGCTCACGGCCATTCTGGTACCCGATGTAGTGCTCTCCAACGGCGGCCTCGCCTTAGATGTCTCCAACCTCAAGCTCTGGGCAGTGGCCGTGGCATTTCTCGTCTGGTTTCGGTGGCAGAGCACGTTGATGGTCCTGCTAGTTTCCGGTGGGGTCTATCTCTTGCTGCATCTCTTCGCAGTCTGAGGCCTCCTCAATCTGCGCAGTCGTACGACCATGTAGTGGCCAGTGGCCAGTACCCCGAGGCATACCCCAAGACAGTGCGCTAGCCTCGGTCGCGAATCTCTGCAAGCGACCGAATCGTCGACGGCGCATCGGTAAAAACACGCTCCCAGAGGCCCTGCACTGCTGCCCGCTCCGGGGCAAAACTGTCAGAAGCGAGGCGGGCTGAACCCGCGCCGGCAAGACGCAGCCGGTGTTGATGGCGTCGAAAGAGGCGGTAGGCATCGGCTACCTCGGTAGCAAGGGCGGTGGGTATTAGGCCAAGACCGGCACTCATTCCCAGAAGAGCGATATTGCCGAGGTTTGCAGTGAGTTCGGCATGGGCGGCGCTGTGCCGCAAGACTAGGGCCTGCACCATAAATTCAATATCCACCATACCTCCCGCGTCATGCTTGAGATCAAAAAGACCGCTGGTATTCGGATGGCCTTCATGCATCTTCTGGCGCATAGCGAGAATCTCTTCGAGCAGAGACTGCGGATCGCGTTCGAGCCGCAAGATCTGAATACGGCCGCGCTCAAAGTCCTCGCCAATAGCCGGGTCGCCTGCGCAAAACCGGGCCCGTGTCAGTGCCTGATGCTCCCAGACCCAGGCCTTCTCTGTCTGATAGGCCATAAAGCCTTCAAAGTCGCTAACCAGAAGGCCTGCATTGCCGTTGGGCCGAAGCCGAAGGTCAATCTCAAATAGGCTCCCAGCCGCCGTCGTCGTGGAGAGCCAGACATTGATACGCTGGGCAAAACGCGCATAGTTTTCTTGGGCCTGCTCGTGGGCATCATTGTGTAAAAAGATGAGATCAAGGTCAGAGGCATAACCCAGCTCCTTGCCCCCAAGCTTTCCGTAAGCCACCACTGCAAACAAAGGCTGGTCGCGGTGGCGACGCGGACTGGCTGTCCAGGCTGCCTGCAGGGTTGCATTAATCATCACATCGGCCAGGGCGGAGAGCTGATCGGAGAGCTTCTCCAAGGGCCAGAGACCATCGAGATCCTGGACCAAGAGGCGAAAGAGTTGGGCATGATGGGCCTCACGCAGCACATCCATCTGCCGCTCGACATCGGGCTGACCCTGCACCACGGTGTCGAGCAGCTGCTGCGATAGGGCCTGAGCGAAGGCCTCAAACCGGGGCGGCTCAAAGAGGGTTCTGGCGTCTAGGAGTTCATCGAGCACAATCGGATGGCGGCGCAGATAGCCGCCCGCCCAGGCTGAGGCTTCAATCAGCCGTGCCACCCGCAATAGGGCATCCGGGTATTCATCGAACAGGGCCAGATAGGCCGTCCGGCGCTGAATCGCATCGATCAGGCCTACGAGTCCCGTGCGCAGGGCCTCAGGCGCGCCGCTGGCTGCAGCCAGCCGGTCAATCTGGGCATGAATGCGGGTAAGTCGGCTGTCGCGATCGGTAGGCTTTGTCGACACCCCAGAGGCCTGCGCCGAGGCGTCCGCGTCGGCAACCTCCTTCCTAAAAAGCCGCTCAAAGAGCAGCGTGACACAGCCGCGGTGGCGCCCAATTTCGGCCTGCAATGCCGCGCCGTCCTTTAGGGCCATCGCCCGGGCCGCGCGCTCTACCTCGGCGGCCGCGCCACCAAGCACATGGGTCTGCGCATCTTCAACATACTGAAGTCGGTGCTCGAGTCGTCGCCAGAAGCGATAGGCCTCCAAGAGGTCTTTCACCTCGTCAGCGGAGAGCCGCCCCTCTTGGCCGAGCGTGCGTAAGATCTCGCGGGTGCCGCGGGCCTGCAGGGAGGCGTTGCGGCCGCCCCGGATCAGCTGAAAGAGTTGGGCAATAAATTCCACCTCTCGAATGCCCCCGGGCCCAAGCTTCAGGTCTACAGGGTCAAACTCTCCGGCAAGTCGCGACTCCCGCCGGAGGGTGCGGCGCTCGGCCTCCTCACGAATCTGGTGGTGGAGGTCACGCAACGCCGCCAAGGCGTTGAAATCGAGATAGCGACGAAAGACAAAGGGCCGGCGAATATCCTCGAGGCTATCGATATCTTCGGAAAAAATCTCTGGCGCGGAGAAGAAGGCCGGGCTAACGACCCGGGCCTTGATCCAGGCGTATCGCTCCCACTCACGACCCTGCACCATGAGATAGTCCTCAAGCATGGCGAAGCTGCAGATCAGGGGGCCAGAATCCCCGTTGGGCCTCAGCCGTAGGTCAACCCGGAAGACGAGCCCATCGGCAGTCGTGTCGCCGAGCAGGGCAGAGAGTCGCCGTCCGAGACGGGTAAAAAACGTGGGCAGATCAAGGACGCCCTGCCCATCGCCGAGCCCCGTGGTCTCACCCTCATCGGCAATCACATAGATGAGATCGATGTCTGAGGAGGCATTGAGCTCCTGACCACCGAGTTTGCCCATCCCCACCACGAGAAGATCTACCGGCCTTCCATCAGGCCGCAGGGGAACGCCGTGGCGCTGCTGCATCTGATACGCAACTGCACGATATCCAATGCCCACAGACATCTCGGCAAGCGTCGTAATACTTCGCAGATTCTCGTCGAGATCGGAGAGGCCCGCGAGATCCCGAGCCATGATCCCCAGCAGCACGCTGTTACGAAACTGTCGCAGGGCAGAGGCTACTTCAGGGTCTGCGCCCTCTGTGGCGGATCCGGTATACCAGGGTAGAAGGCTAGGCCAGTGGCGGGCCAGATGGTCGGCCATGACCGCCGGGTCTAGCGGCGAATCGATCGAGAGCAGTTGTCCAAGGTCGATTACCCGCCCGATGCTTCGACGGGCGAACGCCGAGTGGTCAAGCACCACCTGATAGGCGGCACGTTCGGCCGGCGAATCAATTCTGGAGAGGTTTTCCATCAATAGGTATGCTGCCCCGGGCGCATAAGGTGTGCAAGAATTTCGATAATGCCAAATTCTCTTCCCTCTTCGCAGGCGGGCGGGCCCATGCCTGAGCCATCACGACGATGGGGTTTTAGAAGGATTCTGGTGCTACTGCTGTCCGTGGGGGTCTGCATGGCTCTGGGCAGCGCTCTGCTGGTTCGGTACTGGCTCTGGCCCGGACTCGCAGAGCTGCTCAACGATCCGATACGGCTGGCCCAATCCACCGCACCATACCTCGAAAAAGAAGGGCTGCGCCTTGAAATTCGTGATGCCCGAGCCGAATGGACCCAATGGCTGGCACCGCGGCTGTCGATTGGGCAGATTCGTCTTACCCAGGTACAAGATCAGACAGAGGTCTTCCTGGCTGAATCGGTGGCCGCCGATTTTGGGCTGCGCAGTCTTCTTTCGCCGATCTACGGCCTGCCGATCTTCTCTCAGCTCCGCAGTACAAACCTCAGAATTCATGCCCGCAGAGACAACGCCACCAGCGTCGTTTTGGCGGGCTTTCGCAGCAACCCGGCAGCCGAGCCAGACCCCTCGGATTCTGGGCGCGAAGTCTACAAAGTCCTGTCGCTGCAAGGGCCCTGGGCCATACACCAGGCCCAACTCCTCTGGCAGGACAAGAGTCATCCCACGGCCCGCGAAGGACAGCTTACCCTTGACGACCTGACACTCACCCTCACCGATGATGCACTGGCCCTGGAGACTCTGGCGG
The DNA here is from genome assembly GCA_046047535.1 of Pseudomonadota bacterium. GTDB lineage: Bacteria > Pseudomonadota > Gammaproteobacteria > Burkholderiales > Burkholderiaceae_A > Hahnella. The sequence goes on along the minus strand of JBJOHS010000003.1, from coordinate 27,599 downwards.
TATCGGCCCAAGAACTATCCGCCCTCGTGGGGCGTGTGGTGCCTTTACCAGCACTAGAGGGTCAGATCGGTCCGCTGCGGCTGCAATGGCGCGGGGATATTACGGAGGCCCCCTCGCTTTCTGCGGCCGAGCAGATCGAACGGCTTCGGCTCGATGTCCAATTTCAAGGAATAGGGCTTAGCCCGGAAGCCATTGCGGCCCGGCAGCCCGGTATTAGTGGGCTGTCGGGACGGCTGCTGCTGTCCTCTCAGCAGGGCAGCCTTGCGCTGCGCAGCACAGACCTCACTGTCCATCTGCCCGGCCACCTGCCCGGGGGATTTTTACAGCTTGACGCGGTCAACGGCGAGATCGAGTTTTCTGCCCAAGAACTGGCCTCTAGCCTAGTGGAGAACCAGACGGGTGCCATCGCCCTGAATCTCGGAGTCGAGCAGCTGAGCCTGCGCCGAGGCGACCTTACCCTTGAGACAAGCGGCCGGTATCGGTATGCAGCAGGTAAGACTGCAGAGGGACACGTCGGCAGCGCCAGTCTCGGCGCCATCGAGGCGCAGGGGACACTGGCCGGCCTTGTCCCCACCGCGCTCAACGACCTGCTTCCGCTGACCATGAAGCCCGGGACCCGTGCCTGGCTGATTCGATCAATCGAGGCAGGGCGACCCGTTCGGGGGGACTTCACGATATCGGGCGCCCTCTCCGACTTCCCTTATCGTGACCCCAACACCGGCAACTTTGCCGTACGGCTACGACTCGAAGACCAGACCCTCGCCTTCGATCCCCTCTGGCCAAAGATCTCAGGCGCCTTTGTCGATCTCACTTTTGACCGCAGCCGCCTGCTGATCGAGAGCCGGCAGGCCCGCATCGGCTCAGCGCCCATCACCCAACTCAGAGCCGAGGTTGCCGACCTTGGTGCGGCCGTTCCGGTGCTGCAGCTTAAAGGAGAAGTAGCCGGGCCCCTTGCCCAGATGGTCGATACGGTCAACCAGTCCCCTATTCGCGAATGGCTCGGAAAGGCACTGATCAACACGACAACCCAGGGTCTTGCCAGGCTGAGCCTTGGGCTGCAGCTTAACCTTGACCGCGGTCACGCCTCGACCGTCGAAGGCCAGCTGACCTTTCAAGACAATCGGGTCACGCTCGACAAGGACATTCCCGAGATGACCGGGGTCCGCGGAAGCCTGATGTTTAACGAGAAGGGTCTTAGCCGGTTGGCTGTCTCGGGGCGGGTGCTGGGCGGCCCCTTTGCGGTTACCCCTGCCAGCCCGCGGACGAGCCCTGTGCGCCGACTCGCCGTGCGCGGCGAACTGGCAGCTAGCCCCTTGGAGTCTTGGCTGCGGCGATCGGCGGGGATCCCGCTGTCGCCTGGGGTCCTTTCGGGCAAGGCCCCGTTTGGGCTCACGATTGATCTCGGGCGGGAAGGAATCGAGGTTATCGGGCAGTCAAGCCTGCGCGGGCTGGCGATTCGGCTTCCGGTTCCAGCGCGCAAGCGCAGTGAAGAAGACTGGGGTCTGCAGTGGAGCCTGCTTCAGAAGACCGATGACAGCGGGCAACGGTCTCAGACCTGGAAGGTCTCAACCGTATCGCAGCAGCTCTCGGCGGAGATCCAGCGCAGCGAAGCCACCGCCTCTGAATCCAGTCGGCTCTATGGCCGCGTGGGTCTCGGAACGCCAGTCTCCAACGCGGCTAAGGGTACCAACGTCAACACTGCCAGCATCGGCTCACCCAACACTGGATCAAGAACCCCTGGGATCGTCTTACAGGTGGTCAGTGAGAGCCTTGATCTCTCGGCCTGGATCGATGCCCTCGAGACACGATTCACATCCGGCACTTCTACTTCCGACTCCAAGGCCCGGCAGTCAAGCAGGCCGTCCACTGGTGCTGCACCCGACCAGGGCCTCGCCCGGATTGAGGTTCAGGCCCAGCAGGTCGTCCTTGGCGGCCAGAGAATCTCAGGCGTCCAGGCCAAGGCCGCCAATCAGTCTGGCGTCTGGCGTGTCGACTTAGAGTCGGCCCAGGTCAGCGGCCAGCTGGCATGGACGCCCAATCGCCCTGCATACGCCTCCGGAATACTCGTGGCCAGACTCCAACGCCTCTGGCTACCGCCCGGTCAGGCAACAGCCCCGCCTGGCCCTGCGGCCGCGGTAGGTACAGCTCCACGAACACCATCGTCGGTCGAAGCGGCCGCACTGGTGTCCTCCGACGACACCCTGCCCTCCCGGCCACTGACCGCCCTATCGGAGTCGCGCCGATGGCCCACCATCGACCTCATCGCCGAAGACTTCCGTCGCGGCAACAAGCCCTTCGGCCGGCTGGTACTCGACGCCTCACCCGCACCCGACCAGGCCCGCTGGGATATTCGTGGCCTGACCCTAGAAAATCCCCAGGGCAGGCTCACAGCCACCGGCCAATGGGCGGCCCTCGAATCCGACGGAAAAACGCCGGCTGCGACCGGATCATCGCGCACACGCCTCGACCTCAGGCTAGAGGTCATCGACGGCTCGGGCCTACTCGATCGGCTCGGCTATCCCGGACTCATTCGCGGCACGCCCGGAACACTCTCAGGTCAGATCCAATGGGCAGGCGCACCCACTGACTTTGAGCTTGGAACCCTGGAGGGAAAACTTAGCCTTGACCTGCGCAACGGCCAGTTTCTGAAGGCTGATGCAGGTCTGGCCAAGCTCATCAGCGTGGTCAACCTTCAGTCACTGCCCAAGCGCATTACCCTCGACTTTCGCGACATCTTCTCCGAGGGATTCGTCTATGAACGGGTACGTGGAACGGTGGGCTTTGCGCAGGGGCGGGCTACCACCGACAACCTCCGCATCGTTGGCATCCAGGCCTCAGTCTTTCTAGAGGGCGCAGCCAACCTGCTCGATGAGACCCAAGACCTGCATGTGCTGGTTCTGCCTGAACTCAATGCGGGGCTTGCCTCGCTCGGCTACGCTCTGGTAAATCCAGCAGTGGGTCTTGGAAGTTTTATTGCCCAGTACATCCTGCGTGATCCGTTGCGACAGGCCCTAGCCTATGAATACAAGGTCACCGGGGCCTGGGACGACCCCCAGGTTGCGGCCTTACCGCGTCGTGCCGTCTCCCGGGACAATCCTGATTCCACCCCGCAGGCCCCAGCATCCCCCCCCACAAGCCGCAGCCGATAAAAATATGACCGCTATCTCACCTTCAACCGTCCGGGTCGCCGCCGTGCAGATGGTCTCAGGAAGCTCTGTAGAGGCCAACCTGGAGGTCGCAGAACACTGGATCCGGGCCGCCCATGCGCAGGGCGCACAACTCGTGCTTCTCCCAGAGTACTTCTGTCTCATGGGAAGAAAAGATACAGACAAATGTGCCATCGCCGAGCTCGAGGGCATCGGGCCGGCAAGCCCCATTCAGGCGCGTATGGCAGGGATTGCCGCATCACTCGGTCTATGGCTTGCCGCCGGCACCATTCCGCTGCAATCGACCAGCCCCCCTCGGATTCGTAATAGCCTATTGGTCTACGACCCGCAGGGCAGACAAGTCGCCTGCTACGACAAGCTGCACCTCTTCTCATTTCAAAGCGGTCAAGAGCAATACGACGAATCGCGAACCATTGCTGCCGGTGATAAGCCCGTCACCTGTAAGACCGTGGCGGGGCATACCGGGCTGTCGATCTGTTATGACATTCGCTTCCCTGAGCTCTACCGGTCGATGTCGCAGCAGGAACCCCTTGACCTCATTCTTATGCCGGCGGCCTTTACGGCAACCACAGGCCAGGCCCACTGGGAGGTTCTCCTCCGTACCCGGGCGATTGAGAATCAGTGCTGGTTGCTGGCCAGTGCCCAGGGAGGGCGCCATGACAATGGGCGAAGAACATGGGGCCAGAGTATGGTGATTGACCCTTGGGGTCGTGTGGTCAGTCAGATCGCAGAGGGCGAAGGCCTGGCCATCGCCGATATCGATCCCGCCCAGACCGCCCAAGTTCGCCTAAACTTGCCAGCACTGACCCACCGACGCCTTGGCGTCTAGTCAGCCGAAACCCTACGACCCGGCCACCCACTCCGCCACCCCTTTCAGGACATGCCATGACACCCGCAGACTCTGCCATCGCCGCACTCGGCACCGCCCACCGGCTTCTGCTCGAGCCCCATGGGCTTACCGAGTCCATGCTGCTTGAGGCCATTTCCGAGATCCATGCCCATCGTGTCGACTACTCAGACCTCTACTTCCAATACACGCGTGCAGAGGCCTGGAGTCTTGATGAGGGCATTGTTAAATCGGGTAGCTTCTCGATCGATCAGGGCGTGGGCGTTCGGGCAATTGCCGGTGAAAAGACCGCCTTTGCCTACAGCGACACGCTGAGCCCGGTAGCACTTCGCGAAGCCGCCCATACAACCCGCGCCATCGCCCGGGCCGGCGGCGGGCGATCCGGCGTACGCGTCAGCACGGAGAAAGACAAGATTCTTCAGGCCCGCCATGTCTTCGCAAGTCCGCGAGATAGCCTCTATGGGGGCGACGACCCCCTATCGGTTCTCACGGCCCAAGACAAGGTGGCCCTGCTGCATGAGGTTGATCGGATTGCTCGGGCCGAAGACCCCCGCGTGATTCAGGTCATGGCCTCACTAGCCGGAGAGTACGAGGTGGTTCTGATCGCCCGCAGTGATGGGCGTATTGCCGCCGATATACGCCCCCTGGTGCGGCTTTCGGTCAATGTCATCGCCGAGGAAAATGGTCGACGCGAGCAGGGCAGCAGCGGCGGCGGTGGCCGCACGAGCCTGCAGATTTTTACCCCCGAGACGCTGCGCCGTTATAGCCGTGAGGCCGTACGTCAGGCCCTGGTCAACCTCAGTGCCCAGCCGGCACCTGCCGGTGTCATGCCCGTTGTGCTCGGGCCTGGCTGGCCAGGTGTTCTGCTGCACGAGGCAGTGGGCCATGGACTCGAAGGCGACTTCAACCGCAAGGGCTCGTCGGCCTTTAGCGGGCGTATCGGTGAGCGTGTGGCTGCGCCAGGGGTCACCGTCATCGACGATGGCAGCATTCCAGATCGTCGGGGCTCTCTGAATATCGACGATGAGGCCAACCCCACCCAACGCACCGTGCTGATTGAAGACGGAGTGCTGGTCGGCTACCTACAGGACAGCCTCAATGCCCGCCTCATGGGCGTTCCGGTGACAGGCAACGGCCGCAGAGAGTCCTATGCCCACCTCACCATGCCACGCATGACCAACACCTTCATGCTTGCAGGCAAAGAGGATCCACAAGAGATCATCGCATCGCTCGACCGGGGCCTCTATGCCGTCAACTTCGGCGGTGGGCAGGTAGACATCACCAGCGGCAAGTTTGTCTTCACAGCCTCCGAGGCCTACTGGGTAGAGGGTGGCAAGATCCAGTATCCGGTGAAGGGGGCGACGATTATCGGTAATGGGCCCGACGCGCTGACGCGAGTGACGCGCATCGGCAACGACCTTGCACTCGACTCAGGCGTAGGCACCTGCGGCAAAGAAGGTCAGAGTGTTCCGGTGGGGGTAGGACAGCCGACCCTGCGTATCGAGGGCCTTACTGTGGGCGGTACCGGTTAACGACGCGGAGGCGGAACATCCGTTAGCCGGAGCTCGGCTGCCCGTGCATGGGCAGGCAGATTCTCCCCCCAGGCGAGCTCCGCGGCCACTGGGCCCAAGGCCTGGGCCCCGTCGGCCGAGATCTGAATCAGGCTCGTGCGCTTCTGAAAATCGTAGACCCCCAAGGGGGAAGAGAATCGTGCGCTGCGCATGGTGGGCAGCACATGATTCGGGCCTGCACAATAATCACCGAGCGACTCAGAGGCATACCGCCCCATGAAGATCGCCCCTGCATGGCGAATCTTCTCGGCCCAGTGCTCAGGCGTGTCGGTCGATAACTCAAGGTGCTCCGGGGCAATCCAGGAGGCAATCGCACAGGCCTCATCAAGGTCGCGCACCTGCACGAAGACACCGCGATGCTTGAGTGAGGCCTCGATAACAGCCCGCCTAGGCATCGTCGGCAAGAGTCTATCGATGGCGGCAGCAACCGCATCAATGTGTTGGGCATCCGGGGTCAGAAGTATCGACTGGGCTAACTCGTCATGCTCGGCCTGCGAGAAGAGATCCATCGCAATCCAGTCGGGCGAAGTCTTTCCATCGGAGATCACCAAGATCTCCGATGGGCCGGCAATCATGTCGATACCTACCCGGCCGAAGACCTGGCGCTTGGCCTCGGCTACATAGGCATTTCCCGGCCCCACGATCTTATCGACAGCGGGAATGGTCTCGGTGCCAAATGCCAAGGCAGCCACTGCCTGGGCACCCCCTACGGTAAACACGCGATTAACCCCGGCCAGATGGGCCGCAGCCAAGACGAGCGAATTACGCTCTCCTTGGGGGGTGGGCACCACCATCACAATCTCCGCAACACCCGCCACCTTCGCCGGCAGGGCATTCATTAGTACTGAAGAGGGGTAGGCCGCCTTCCCACCGGGGACATAGATTCCCACACGATCGAGCGCCGATACCCGCTGACCCAGCAGCGAGCCATGGCTGTCCGTCATTGACCAGGAGGTCTGCGCCTGCGCCGCATGAAACGCGCGAATTCGTTCTGCCGCCGCCTCAAGGGCCCCACGGGCCTCTGCGGGAAGTGCCTCAAAGGCCGCACGCAAGGCCTCAGGGGCAATCTCTAGGTCTGCCGCCGTCTTCGGGGCGAGTTGATCGAACCGGGCAGTGTAGGCCAGCAAGGCCTCGTCACCGCGTGCACGGACATCGGCAAGGACAGCGCGTACGGTCTGCTGAATGCTGACGTCCTGATCAGCATCAAAGGCAAGTCTCTCGGAGAGCCGGCGTTGAAAATCATCCGACTGGCTATCGAGCCGCACGATCTGGCTAGCGCAGAAGAGCGTGCTGGAGGAGTCGGAAGAGAGAGAAGGGGCCGAAGGAGTAGACGAGGCAGAAGTAGTCATAGTAAGACCGCTAGGCCACCTGCTGGGTGAAGGCCTGAATCAAGGGACTGATTTTATCCTGGTGCAGCTTTAAAGAGGCCTGATTCACCACCAGGCGTGAGGAGACCTCACAGATCTTCTCGAGTTCTACCAGACCATTGGCCTTGAGTGTAGCGCCGGTCGAGACCAGGTCTACGATGACGTCGGTCAGGCCCATCATCGGGGCAAGTTCCATCGAACCATAGAGCTTAATGAGGTCGGCGTGGACCCCTTTTTCTGCAAAAAATCTGCGGGCTACCGCGGTGTACTTGGTGGCTACCCGAAGGCGCCCCCCGGACCGTAGCCGCCCCGCAAGATCGAAGCCCTCCGGGCCGGCAAGGCTCATACGACATCGCCCCAGACCCAGATCCACCGGCTGATACAGGCCCTCGGTGCCTGCCTCCAGAAGCATGTCAGACCCAACAATCCCCAGGTCGGCACCGCCATAACGCACATAGGTCGGCACATCGCTGGCCCGCACCAATAAGAGCCGCAGATCCGGTCGACTGGTCTGGACCACCAGTTTGCGAGCGTCTTCCGGCCGTATCTGCGGGGCAATATCCATTGCGGCCAGCAGCGGTAAGGCCTCATCAAAAATACGCCCCTTTGAGAGGGCCAAAGTAATAACCGCTGTCATGGCGTCTCAGCCTTTAGCCGAAAGACCTCCGCCCCCAATGCAGAGAGCTTCTTTTCCATCTGCTCATAGCCACGATCAAGATGGTAGATGCGATCAATGACCGTCTCACCCTCGGCAACGAGGCCTGCAATGACGAGGCCTGCCGAGGCCCGTAAATCGGTGGCCATCACCCGGGCACCCGTGAGCTTCTTCACCCCCTGCACCATGGCGGTATGACCATCGATCCGAATCTGTGCCCCCAGACGCAGGAGTTCCTGAACATGCATGAAGCGGTTTTCAAAGATGGTCTCCACCATCAAGCTTGAGCCCTCGGCAACGGCATTGACTGCCATGGCCTGGGCCTGCATATCGGTCGCAAAGCCGGGATACGGCGCCGTACGGATATTGACCGCACGCGGACGGCCCACGGACCGTGCACGAATACCCGCGGAGTCCTCCGTCATCACCAGGCCCGCCTCCCGGAGCTTTTCGACCGTCGCGGCCATGTGGTGACTGTCGGCACCGCGCAGAAAGATCTCTCCGCCCGCAGCGGCCACGGCACAGAGAAAGGTGCCTGCCTCAATCCGATCCGGCATCACGGCATAGTCGGCGCCCCCGAGCCGGTCGACGCCCTCGATCTCAATGCGATCCGTTCCTGCCCCATGAATCTTCGCACCCATCAGGCTGAGGCAGCGGGCCAGATCAACCACCTCGGGCTCCCGTGCAGCGTTATCGATAATCGTGATGCCCTCTGCCAGGCAGGCGGCCATCATGAGATTTTCGGTTCCGGTTACGGTGACCATATCGGTGGTGATATGAGCGCCGCGAAGCCGAGGCGCCTTAGCGCGCAGGTACCCATGGTCAATCTCAATTTCGGCACCCATAGCCTGAAGACCACGGATGTGCTGATCAACGGGCCGCTGCCCAATCGCACACCCCCCTGGCAGACTCACCACAGCCTGCCCAAATCGGGCAAGCATCGGGCCCAAGACCAGCACCGAGGCACGCATTGTCTTAACCAGATCATAGGGCGCCTCTAGTCGATCAACAGCCTGAGCCGAGAGGGTGGCCTGACCGGCCTCGGGCGAAGCCGGCGCAGCCACCTCCGCCCGGACACCCATTCCACGCAGCAGCCGAATCATGGTTGAGACATCGTGCAGCGGCGGGAGATTGCGCAGTCGCAGGCTGTCGGCCGTTAAGAGGCTGGCACAAAGGATTGGCAAAGCGGCGTTCTTGGCGCCCGCAATGACAACCTCACCATGCAGGGGACGCCCCCCACGAATCAAGAACCGGTCCATAAGAGGGTCTCTACCAGGGGGCCATCAGGCCTGGCCGGACTGGGCCCATTCCGCAGGCGTTAGTGTCTTCATCGACAGGGCGTGAATCTCTTGGCGCATGCGATCGCCAAGGACGGCATAGACCTTCTGATGCCGCGCCACCGGACGCAGGCCCTCAAAGGCCTGACTCACAATCACAGCTTCGAAATGATGGCCATCGCCCTGCACCGCGAGGTGGTCGCAGGCCAGGCCATCGGCGAGATAACGTTCAATGTCTTGAGGAGTAACCATAGCCCCTATTCTACGGTGGCCGCAGCAGTGGTAGCGGTAGTGGCAACGGCAGCGGCGGTAGTGGTAGCGGTAGTGGTGGCCTTGGCCTGGGTTAAGACCTCCCGAAAGACATCCTCCATGCGGCGATCGCCTGACAAAAGCCTGTCAGTGTCGTCCTGCGCAACGATGCGGCCCTGCTTGAGGAAGGCCACCCGCTCGCAGAGGGTCTCGGCCTCTTCAAGGTAATGGGTGGTGAGCAGGATGGTGTGGCCCTGGGTATTGAGTGACTGAATGAACTTCCAGAGACTCTGTCGCAGGTCGATATCAACGCCTGCCGTCGGCTCATCAAGCACGATAACCGGGGGGCGATGCACCAAGGCCTGCGCCACGAGTACCCGGCGCTTCATTCCCCCAGAGAGCGTGCGCATATTGGCCTCGGCCTTGTCCATCAGCCCGAGCGCAGAGAGGCAGGCGTCAATCCAGTCATCGTTGTGGCCCAGACCAAAGAATCCAGACTGAATGCGCAGGGTCTCACGGACTGTAAAGAAGGGGTCAAAGACCAGTTCCTGCGGTACCACCCCAAGCATCCGACGGGCCTGGCTCGGCTGAGAAGATACCGGTACGCCCATCACCTCGACGGAGCCCGATGTTGGCTGCACAAGGCCCGCCATAATCTGAATCATGGTGGTCTTTCCCGCGCCATTGGGCCCCAACAGGCCAAAGAAGGCGCCCGGGGCAATCTCGAGATCTACCGCATCGAGGGCCAAAAAACCTGAGGAGTCCCCCGGCCGAGAATAGCGCTTGGTCACCCCACGAAAAGAGACTGCAGCAGTCATACAGACTGAAATACCCCGGTCACAGAGGAGAGTCGGGCAAGGGCCTCCAAGGAGGGAGGCATGCCGCGCCAGCAGACCGATACCCCCTGGGCTCTCGCCTCTCGCTCAACGGCAAGCATCATGGCCAAAGCGGAGGTATCCACCTGGGTGAGCCCCTGAAGATCGACCTCCAGTTGGGGGGCTACACCGCCCTGCTGTGCGCCTTGCGGCAAGGCACGGCGGCAGGCCTCAATCTGGTCCTTGAGAGACGAGAGGTGGCCCATCACCTCGGCGCGGGTTAAAGGGCCAGACAAGGCAATGGGCACGCCCGCCCCCTTAGCCTTTCCCAGAGGCCACCGCCTGACGCAGGGCCTGATTCTTCTCTTCGAGGGTAGCGATGAGCCCATCGATCCCCTTGGCAGAGACAAGCTGGGCGAACTGGCTACGGTAGTGCTCCACCATCCAGAGCCCCAGCACATTGAAGTCGTAGATCTTCCAGCCGTCTGCCGTCTTCTGCAGTCGGTAATCCAGAGGAATGGGCTCCTTTCCGGGGCGAATCAATGCAGTCCGCACAATCACATCTTCATCGGTTGGAAGATAGCGGGCGGGCCGAATATCAATCGATGCCTCCGGGGCATACCGCAGGGCCTCCGAATAGGTCAGCATCAGCAGATCACGAAACGCCGTCACAAGGCGCTGCTGCTGATCGGGGCTTGCCTGGCGCCAGTAACGACCCATCGCCAGGGCCGTCATACGGGAAAAATTCACTACCGGCATGACCTTCTGGTCTACAAGCTCCGAGAGGCGACGCAGGTCGCGTTGCTGGAGAGACTTGTCATTTTTGATCGTCTCAAGAATATCGCGGGTGACTGAAGAGACAAGCTCTTGGGGAGGCTTCGAGGCGGTCGGCGCGGCCCCTGTCGCCTGCTGCGCAGCGGTGGGGCCAGAGACCACAAGGGCCGAGAGCCCCGTCGCCGTCATAGCCGTGACCATGGCCGATCGCAGCACGAATGATCGCGCGCGTGCCAGTGAATCGACGAAGAATGCGGAAGGAAATCGGGAATGGATCTGCATAGACAAGACTCTAATGAGGGCGGAGAGGGGTTTTATTTTTTATTCTTCCGTCTCGTAACGAAACGGAGCATTGGGATTGACCTGTTGGGCGCGCCGCGCCAGGTAGGCATCGCGCACCGCGGAGTAGCGATCAAACGAAAGGGCCGATAGGGCGGGCTCGAGGCCGAGCAGCGTGACCCGGGTATCGAGTAGCCGCAGCCCCAAGGCGGTATTCTGGGCCGACTGGCTCGAATCAAATACGGGATCAAGGGGGTCTAAGGTCATATCAATCGCTGTCCCTAGCCCATCACGCAGGCTGCTGGGGCCCAGCAGAGGGAGCACCAGATAAGGCCCCGATCCGGCGCCCCAGACGCCCAGGGTAAGTCCGAAATCCTCACGCGACTTCGCGAGCCCGAGTTCACTGGCAGGGTCTGACACACCAAAGAAACCAAGGGTCGAGTTGACCAAAAACCGGCCGGCGGCCGTCATGGCCTCGGCTGGCTCTCCCTGTAACAGGTGATGAACGCTGGTCACCAAGTCATTGAGGTTGCCAAAGAAATGGCGCACCATGCCGCGAATCACCTCAGGCACCGCCGCCTGATAGCCCTCGGCCAGCGGCTTTACCACCGCCGCATCGACCTCCATGTTGAAGTCAAAGACGGCACGGTTGTACTGCTCCCAGGGGTCTCGGTGGTCTGCCTGCTGCCCCTCGGGAATACTGGAGCATCCGAAGAGCCCAGCAAAAAAGAAGGCCAGAAGCCAGAACCGGCTGTGTCTCATTTCAGACCAGGAGGTGCAAGCGCATCTGGGGCTGCCGCTGGCGCTGCAGTGGCTGTCGAGGCCGAAGTGTCACGGTTATAGAGAAACTGCGAAATGAGGTTCTCAAGCACGACCGCAGACTGGGTCATCTGGATCCGATCGTTGTCTTTGAGCATGGCCTCATCAGCCCCGGGCTGCAGGCCGATGTACTTCTCTCCGAGAAGGCCAGAGGTAAGAATCTGGGCTGAGCTGTCCTTGGGAAACGCAATGGCCCGATCAAGGTCTAGGGTCACTATTGCCTGATAGCGGCTGTCATCAAACCCAATCTCTCGCACACGACCCACCAGTACCCCCGCCGAACGCACCGCTGCCCGAGGCTTCAGGCCCCCAATGTCATCGAAGAGCGCGGTGACGGTATAGGTCTGACCGCTGGCCATACTCGTAAGGTTGCTGGCCTTCAGGGCCAGAAAAAGCAGGCCTACAAGGCCGAGCACTAGAAAAAGGCCCACCCAGATCGTTATCGGTCTTTGCATAGTGAAAGAGTAACAGCCTTAGAGCCCGCCAAACATCAGGGCAGTCAAAATGAAATCTAGGCCCAGGACCGACAGCGAGCCCACCACCACCGTGAGGGTCGTGGCCCGAGACACTCCCTCGGGAGTAGGTTTCGTGGAGTAGCCCATATAGAGCGCCACCTGGGTCACCACCAGGCCAAAGACGACACTCTTCACAATGCCGTTGACCAGGTCATCCCAGAAGTCTACGCCCTCGGACATCTGCGACCAGAAGGCGCCCGGGTCGACGCCGATCATGCCCACGCCGATGAGCCATCCACCGAGCACGCCCACCGCAGAAAACAAGACTGCGAGAATCGGCATCGCCAGCGCACCACCGACCAGCCTGGGCCCGAGCACCCGAGACAAAGGATCAACCGCCATGGCCTCCATCGCCGAGAGCTGCTCGCCTGCCTTCATAAGGCCAATCTCCGCGGTCAGGGCTGTTCCGGCCCGGCCCGCAAAGAGCAACGCCGTGACGACTGGGCCCAGTTCCCGCACCAGGGATAAGGCCACCAGCAGCCCCAAGGCCTCCTCCGACCCATAGCGACGCAGCGTGTAATAGCCCTGCAGGCCCAAGACCAGGCCCACAAAGAGCCCCGAGACCAGAATGATCGCAAGGGAATGATTGCCCAGGAAATGGGTCTGCGCAGCAACCAGACGCCATCGACGTAGCACCGGGCCCATGCGGCCGAGCAGAGAAATAAAGAGGAGTACAAAACTGCCCAACGCGGAGAGCCGGTCGAGCGCCCATTGCCCGATGCGTGCAAGCCGGTCAATCATGCCGATGCTCCTCACGGGCACCCGCGCGCAGGCCACCGAGTCCTAGGGCCTCTGCGATGTTGGGGGCAGGATAGTGAAAGGCGACCGGCCCCTGCTCTTCTCCCTGCAGAAACTGCCGCAGATATGGATCATCGGAGGCCTGTAATGCAGCCGGTGTGCCCATTGCCACCAGACGTGCGCCGGAGGGCGAAGGGGCCAGCACAGCCACCTGATCGGCGATCAGAAACGTCTCCGCCACATCATGGGTGACCACCACCGAACTCGCGCCAAGTGCATCGTTCAGTCGTCGAATAAGGCGGGCGGTAACGCCCAGCGAAATTGGGTCAAGCCCCGCGAAGGGCTCGTCATAAAGAATCAGCTCGGGGTCAAGGGCAATGGCCCGGGCCAACGCTACCCTACGCGCCATGCCCCCAGAGATCTGCGAGGGCATCAACCCAGCAGCCCCCCGGAGGCCAACCGACTCCAGCTTTAAGAGCACCAGGTCGCGAATCATCGACTCGGGTAGGTCGCTGTGCTCGCGCAACGGAAACGCCACATTCTCAAAACAGCTCAGGTCGGTGAATAAGGCGCCAAACTGAAACAGCAGCCCCATGCGCCTACGGGCCGCATAGAGGGCCTCTCGATCTCTGGCCAAGAGCGGCTGGCCGAAGGCTTCTAGACGACCAGACTGCGGGGTTACAAGCCCCGCCATAAGCCGAAGCAGCGTGGTCTTCCCTACCCCGGAGCCCCCCATAATGGCCAGCACCTGACCACGCGGTACCTGTAAGGTCAGGCGGTCGATCACGACCGTCGTGCCATAACCAAAGGTGACCTCGTCAAACGACAAGACGGCGGAAGCCTCTCTATTCATTAATGCATTTTACGGGCTCACCGCATCCGCAGCGCGGAGGCCTGCAAAATCCACATTTCTATTAAACTGGCCTAATGTTTGCTAGCCCAACATTTTGCCCAGTGCGCCGCCCTGTCAGCCTCCACGGGTCATGAAGAGGCACTCTCACAGCCCGTCTCCGGACGATCAGGCCATTGCCGCCCGCATCGCCCGTGTGCTGACGATTGAGTCAGAGGCTGTTTTTGCACTAAAAGATCAGCTCGGCCCAGAAGCAGTCACAGCGGTTCGCTGGATCAGCGCGCTTACCGGGCGGCTCATCGTAACGGGCATGGGTAAGTCAGGGCATGTGGCCAAGAAGTTGGCTGCCACCTTCGCCTCTACCGGAACCCCTGCATTTTTCGTTCATCCTGCCGAAGCCCAGCATGGTGACCTGGGCATGCTTCAGCCCCATGACGATATGGTCCTTGCTATCTCCTACTCAGGTGAGACAGAGGAAATTCTGCAGATCGCGCCGCACATCAAGCGGATGGATATTCCTCTGATTGCAATGACCGGACGGGCCGAGTCAAGCCTGGCCCGGCTGGCCGACCTCCACCTTAATGCCGCCGTAGCCCAGGAGGCCTGCCCGCTCAATCTTGCCCCCACGGCGAGCACCACCGCGGCCATGGCGCTGGGCGATGCACTTGCCGTGGCGGTGCTCGAGGGCAAGGGATTTAGCGCCGACGACTTTGCCCGTTCGCACCCCGGCGGCAGCCTCGGCAGGCGCCTGCTCATTCGGGTTGCGGATGTTATGCGTTCCGGGGCAGATATTCCCCGCATCAGTCAGACCGCCAGCCTGTCTGAGGCCCTCATGGAGATGACCCGTAAACGTATGGGTATGACCTGTGTCATGCAGGACCAAGAGCGACTCGCGGGTATATTTACCGACGGAGACCTACGGCGGGTGCTGGAGGCCCAGAGTCTTTCGCCGCAGACGCCGATCTCGGCGCTAATGACCGCCGGGGGTAAGACGATCGGGCCCGACGCCCTGGCCTCAGAGGCGGCCCGCATCATGGACGAGTTGCGGATCAATCATCTTTTGGTGGTCACCGCCCAGGGCACCCTGGTGGGCGCCATCGGCATCCACGACCTGCTTGAGGCCAAAATCCTATGAGCACCGTCCCAGACCTCAGCCCTCGTGCCCGGGCCGATCGCCTGACCTTTATGTTTTTTGATGTCGATGGGGTGCTCACCGACGGGGGCCTCTATTACGACAGTCAGGGCGAAGCACTCAAGCGTTTCTGCGTACTCGATGGGCAGGGGATTAAGTCGTTACAGACCCGCGGAATTGGAGTCGGAATCCTCAGTGGCCGTCGTCATCCTGCGGTGCTGCGCCGGGCCGAGGAGCTTGGCATCTCAACCGTCTATCTGGGTATCGATGACAAGCGCGCCTGCCTCAACCAGTGGCTTGCCAGTACCGCATGGCGCCCCGACCAGATTGGGCATATGGGCGATGACCTGGCGGATCTTGCAGTGTTTGACTGGGTCGGATTTGCAGCCAGCGTGCCCAATGCCCCCGACTATGTCCGAGCCCGAGCGCACTGGGTATCCCGATTGGCCGGCGGACAGGGCGCGGTTCGCGAGGCCTGCGACTTTGTGCTCGAAGGCCGACCATGACAGGCACGTTTTTTGAACGATTCAGCGCAGTCGTCTCACTTGCGCTTCTGGGTGCGCTGGCTATGACCGCCTGGCTGCTCAGCCAACTCGCGCTGCGGCCCAGTTGGGACGCTGCCCCACGGGCCGGCGGCCAGCTCAACGCCCAGGTACGGTCGGCCGAGGTGATTCAGACAGACGCCTCGGGCCGCCCCAAATATCGCATCCAGACCCCAGAACTCTCTTTATTTGACGACGGCCGTTCAGAGATGCGCAACCCTCTGCTCACTGCCCTGCGATCCGATGCGCCCCCAGTGCGGGCCCGTGCCAGCCGGGCCGAAGTCAGTGCCAATCAGAGCGCAGTCGTGCTCAGGGGCGATGCCCGTATTGAGCGGCAGGCCTACGGCACCGAGCCCGAGGTCCGCATCCTTACCGACTGGGTGCAGTTTGATTTGAATGCACAGACGGCCGAGACCGACGCGCCCGTGCGGGTGAATCAGGGCAACACGGTTCTCACCGGCGTTGGCATGCGGTTTAACCAGAGAACAGAGCAGATCGAGATCCTCTCAAGTACGCAGATGGTCCTGCCAAGCCGTCCGGAGGTGCAATGAACTCCCCATCCCGTCACCGCGACCACCGTGATCGCAGAAGTCCTCGGCGGGCGGCCTCGCTACGCATGTATTGTGGATTGCTTGCGGCTGCCTTGATCATGCCGCTGCAGGCGGCCCGGTCAAACCCAGCCGACCGCCAGGCACCTACGAAGATCGATGCCGACCAGCTGGCCCATGATGAGCCGCGCCTAACCACCATCTTCTCCGGCAACGTCGTGCTCACCAAGGGGAGCCTGATGCTTCGGGGGGAGCGGTTAGAGTTGCGCCAGCAGCCCAACGGCACGATTCTGAGCCTCATCACCGGTTCGCCCGCCCGGTTTCGCCAGCAGCGCGGACAGACCAATGAATGGATCGAAGGCGAAGGGCTCAAGATCGAATACGATGGAACCGCAGAGTCTGTCCTCATCACCGGTCAGGCCACCATGCGCCGCCTACAGAACGACGAACTACTCGACCAGGTCTCTGGCGATCGTCTCCGCTACAACAACCTGATCGAGACCTACCAGGTCGAGACCGACCCTGGCATGCCTCGGGCACGCATGACCCTTATGCCCAAGCCACAGTCTGCGGTTTCGGCGCCCGCCGACGCCGTCGCCGGTCCCTCCATCAGCGCCCCCTCAAACAGTCCCTCCTCCCGCCCATGAGCGCAGCTCCACCATCCCCAATAGCGTCAGGACCGGACTCGGTACTAGAGGTACGCAGCCTTCAGAAGGGCTATCAGGGACGAATGGTGGTGCGGGATTTCTCACTCACCGTGAAAAGCGGTCAGATCGCCGGGCTACTAGGGCCCAATGGGGCTGGCAAAACCACCTGCTTCTACATGATCGTTGGGCTGGTGCCAGCCGATGGTGGTCAGATTCTGCTCAATGGCCAAGACATTACCCGCAGCCCAATTCATGTGCGGGCACGTCGTGGCCTGTCGTATCTTCCCCAAGAGGCCTCGATTTTTAAGCGACTCTCCGTATCCGATAATATCCGCGCGGTCCTTGAACTCCAGAAAGACAGCAGTGGCCGGTCGCTCTCAGACGAGGAGATCCGACATCAGCTCAACAACCTGCTGCATGAACTCCAGATCGTCAATATTCGCCAGAGTATGGGCCAGGCCCTCTCAGGCGGCGAACGCCGACGCGTCGAGATCGCTCGGGCTCTGGCTACCCACCCGCGGTTTATTCTTCTTGATGAGCCCTTTGCTGGAGTCGATCCGATTGCCGTCATCGAGATCCAGAGAATTATTCGGTTTCTGAAGAACCGCGGAATTGGGGTTCTGATCACCGACCATAATGTTCGGGAGACTCTCGGCATATGCGACCACGCCTCCATACTTAACGATGGGGTGGTCCTCGCCAGCGGTGCGCCCGAAGAAATCATCGACAACCCGAAGGTGCGCCAGGTTTACCTCGGCGAGCACTTCCGAATGTAGACCGCTCGGCCGCCGTGAAGATCACGCTCACCACCCGCACCAGTCAGCAGCTCTCGCTCACACCGCAGCTGCAGCAGGCGATTCGGCTTCTCACGCTCTCCAATCTTGAACTGCGGCAAGAACTCGATGACTTTGTTCGTGATAACCCGCTTCTTGAGCTCGAGGACAGCCAAGACCCGAGTGCCGTGGAGGGGCCTGCAGAGACCAGTGACGAGATGCCCGAGCAGACGGCAGCCGGCGAGGAGGAGCTCGACAGCCTTGCCGACTGGAAGACCTCAGATCATGCGGGCGACGATGACGAGCGGGAAGACCGCGACGCCTGCCCCGTGCAGCTTGCTGACCACCTGCGAGACCAGGTCGCCGGGCTGCACCTTGAGCCGCGGGACCGGCTCTGGATAGAAATACTGATCCAGGCGCTCGACCCCGATGGTTTCTTGCGTGACGACCCGCTGGAGCTCGCCGCGAGTTTTGAGAGCCTCTTTGCTGCCCAGTTTGAGGAGCCACTCGACCCTGATGAGGTCGCTATTGGCCTGCGGCTGCTACAGTCGCTCGACCCGGTGGGGGTCGGCGCCCAGACCCTACAAGAATGTCTCTTGCTGCAGCTCAGAGATCTCCAATCGCGCTATGACGGCCCCGAGGCAGTCTATAACCTCGCACAGAGGCTGCTAAGCGAGGCCTTCGAAGAGCTCGGTAGCACCACCAACCCCACGCTCCTTGCTAAGGCACTAGAGGTCGACAGGGAATTGCTCCAAGAAGCCCTGCGTCTCATTCGACGCCTCGACCCGCGGCCGGCAGGCCGCTTCCGTGACCAGCAGGCCGGCTACCTGATACCCGATGTCTTGGTCTATAAGACTCCCTCAGGCCAGTGGCGGGCACGACTGGCCCGCGGTGCCCTGCCAAAGCTGTCGATTAACCACGACTATGCCCAGGCCATTAAACAGGCCGGCGCTGAGGGTGGCCTACAGCAGAAACTACAGGAGGCCCGCTGGATGCTTAAAAATATCCAGCAGCGGTCAGAGACAATCTTGCGTGTCTCCCAGGCCATTGTCAGTGCCCAAAAGGCCTTCTTCGATGAGGGGCCCAAGGGCATGCGTCCTCTGGTCTTACGAGATATCGCAGACCGATGCGAGCTGCATGAGTCCACCGTATCTCGGGTCACCAATCAGAAGTTTATGCTCACCCCTCAAGGATGCTTTGAGCTGAAGTACTTTTTCGGCAGCCATGTGGCAACCGACGATGGCGGCACCGCCTCGGCCACCGCCTTACGCGCCCAGATCCAAGACTGGATTAAGGCCGAACCCATCGACAAGCCCCTATCCGACCAGGCTATTGCCGACCGATTCTCCGCCCAGGGTGTCGTGGTGGCCCGGCGCACGGTGGCCAAGTACCGAGAGTCCCTACGTATTCCGAGTGCGAGCCAACGAAAACAGCGCTAACCTAGCGAACAGGAGTTGATCGTTTTGTGTAGTACAGAAGGCCAGAAAAACAATGACAAAGGAGAGACCCTATGCATGTGCAGATCGTTGGTCATCATTTGACTGTCACTGACGCCATCCGTAGTTATGTCGAGCAGAAGTTGGCGCGTATCTGGCGGCATTCCGGTTACGGCCAGGAGGCCCATGTTGTACTGAGCGTTGAAAAACTTGAGCAGAAGGCAGAAGTTACCGTTCACTTTCAAGGAAAAGATCTCCACGCCGAGTCGCGGCACGCAGACCTCTACGCCGCAATCGATCTACTGGCCGATAAGCTCGACCGCCAGGTCGTCCGGTACAAGGAGCAGCACCAGTCGGGTGTCCATCAGGCCCGGCCCGCCGTTGCAGAGTAGGCGCCAGGCCTGGCAGTCGCCGAAATTCCAGATTCTTTTTTGCAACGCAACAAAAATTGGCTGTTGTCGCTATAATTCCGTCTCCAGATTCTCTGGCTTGGCCCTCTCGCGGTACGCCACCCAGGGAATCTCGGACGGACTTAACAAAGGATCGACACCGCCATGAACCGAATTTCCGGACTCCTGAGCGTCAAAAATATCCTGCTCGACGTCGAAGCGACGAGCAAAAAGCGGGTCTTCGAGCAGGCGGGGCTTTTGTTCGAAGAAAACAACGGCATTGCGCGCGCCAAGGTTTTCGACTCACTCTTTGCCAGAGAGCGTCTCGGGTCTACCGGCCTTGGCGAAGGAATTGCCATTCCCCATGGTCGCATCAAGGGCCTCGAAGAGGCCGTGGCTGCGGTCTTTCGTCTCAACGCACCTGTCTCTTTCGACGCCCCCGACGGCAAGCCCGTCTCAATTTTAATTTTCCTGCTTGTACCCGAACATGCCACCCAACAGCATCTCGAGATCCTCTCAGAGGTTGCAGAGATGCTCTCCGATGGCAGCCTTCGATCCAGTCTCATCGACAGCCAATCCCCCGATGCGCTCTATCAGGCTCTCACCGCCTGGTCACCGTCGGGAAGCTGAGGCGCACCCCCCTCAGCACCACCGATGCTTAAGGTCGGTGCGTTCTTCCACGACTACCAGGAGACGCTGCGGCTCACCTGGCTGGCCGGGCTGTCCGGGGAAGACCGCCTAATCTCAGGCCCGAGCTTTGAGAGTGCCGACCTCGTCGGTCACCTTAATCTTATCCACGCCAACCGAATCCAGGTGCTAGGCACCGCTGAGTCCGACTACTACAACCGTCTAGACCCCCAACGCCGATCCTACCTAACGGCAGAGCTTCTGTCGGCCGCCCCTCCGGCACTGGTGATGGCCGATGGCCTCGTGCCCCCGGCCATGCTCTTTGAGGCCTGCGAGCGCGATAACGTGCCTCTCTGGCGGTCCACCCTCTCGGCCGCCCAGGTCATTGAGCTCATGCGCATTCAGCTGAGCAGAATTCTTGCCCCGTCGGCCTCTCTGCATGGCGTCTTCATGGATGTGCTAGGCCTAGGGGTCTTGATCTCCGGCGAGTCTGGCCTGGGCAAGAGTGAGCTTGCACTGGAGCTCATAACCCGCGGCCATGGGCTGGTGGCCGATGACATCGTGGACTTCTCCCGAATCGCGCCGACGGCGGTGGAGGGCCGCTGCCCGCCCTTGCTGCAAAACCTGCTGGAGGTTCGTGGCCTTGGACTGCTCGACATCCGGGCTATCTTCGGTGAGACCAGCGTACGCCGAAAGATGCGGCTGCGGCTGATCGTGCAGCTGGTGCGGCGATCGGCCATCGATGATTACGAGAGGCTGCCGCTAGAGGCGCTCTCCGAAGACATTCTCGGGCTGCCGATTCGTAAGGTCGTCATTCCGGTGGCGGCCGGCAGAAACCTGGCTGTCCTCGTCGAGGCTGCTGTGCGTAATACAGTCCTTCAACTGCGGGGGATCGACACCATGCAGGAATTTGTCGAACGGCAGAGAATTGCAATGCAGTCTTCCCAAGACCACGACAACGACCCGCAGAGCCCATGATCACTACCGCCAATCCACGACCGATGCAGCTCGTTCTGGTCACTGGTATGTCGGGTTCGGGCAAGTCGGTGGTACTCAATGCCTTAGAAGACGCTGGCTTTTTCTGTGTCGACAATCTTCCGATCGGCTTTCTCGCTCCTCTGGCACGATCCCTCGATCAGCAGGGCCACCGCACCGTGGCGATTGCCGCCGACGTACGGGTAGGCGCAGACCTCGGCCCACTGCGTGAGGCCATCGATAGCCTGAAGGGCGAGGGTATTGCAGTCCAGGTCATCTTCCTCAATGCCCAGACCCATACCCTGATACAGCGCTACTCCGAGACCCGTCGCCGGCACCCGCTGAGCCTTCGGCCCATCCGTGAGTCGGGCCAAGAAGGGGAGGCTGCTGCCAGTTCGCTGCTCGAATGCATTGAGCACGAGCGGCGCATTCTCTCCAACATCGAGTCGCTCGGCATGGCGATTGACACCACCGAGCTCAAGCCGGCAAGCCTCAGGGCCTGGGTCCGTGAATTTCTTCGCCTGCAGCCCGCCCCGGTAAGCCTGCTCTTTCAATCCTTTGCCTATAAGGCAGGAATCCCGCTTGATGCAGACCTCGTCTTCGATGTCCGCTGTCTCCCAAACCCGCATTACATCGAGGCCCTCAAGCCCCTCACTGGGCTCGATGGGCCGGTTATCCAGTACCTTGGCGCCCAGCCCGAAGTCGGCAACATGATCGAGGACATTGCTGGCTTCGTGCGGCGCTGGCTTCCCGCCTATGAGGCCGACCAACGCAGCTACCTCACCATTGCCCTCGGCTGTACTGGAGGCCAGCATCGATCGGTCTACTGCGCAGAGCGACTCGCAGGAGAATTCTCTCGGGTCTGTCCCACCCTGGTACGCCACCGGTCACTCACCCAGCGGGGCCTGAACTAGGAGTCGGCGTACCGGTGCAGGTAGCCCCAGGCAGAGAAACTCCTCTCGAGGTTTAAACACCAGGGGCTGGCCCCGGGCCTTCGCAATCCCAGACAAATAGGCCAAAGCCCTGCGGCTCGATGGCCGGGCGATACAGACCTCTGCCTTGAGCGTGAAATGGGTAAAACTGTGGGTTAGAAGGGTCAATGGCGTGGCGCCGTCTGGCCATGGCGGCTGTTGCCCGCCCCCCGAGTCCCCCACCGCGGTGGTCGACACCACCCAGGGCGACCAGAGCCCGCCCCAGAGCCCCTCGGCAGGCCGCTGCCAGAGTCCAACCGTTCCCCGATCGACCACCAAAAGCCATTGCTCCGTCCGCAGGGGTTTGACCAGACGCTTACGCGGCACGGGAAAATCCGCCACCCGTGCATCGGCAAAAGCCTGGCAGGAATCTCGAACCGGGCAGCGCGAACACTGGGGACGACGGGCCAAGCAGACCGTGGCACCAAGATCCATTAAGGCCTGGGTATACCGAGGCATCTCCTTTCCTCGGGCTGGAAGGCGGGCCTCAGCCTCCTTCCAGAGCCGCTGATCCAGTGCAGACGAGCCCCAGGGCTCAGACGCGGCAAGCTGCCGGGCCAGCACCCTGCGGACATTGGCATCAAGAATGGCAGACCGATGACCAAAACAGATCGAGACGATGGCTGCGGCCGTCGATCGGCCCACGCCGGGCAGGCAGGCCCAGTCTTCAGGCTTTTCGGGCAGCCCGCCCCGACTCCAGGCGCTGATCTGCTGCGCGGCACGGTGGAGATTGCGGGCCCGGGCGTAGTACCCAAGGCCGCTCCAGAGGGCTAAGACCTCGTCCAGACTCGCCTGAGCCAGCGACTCCACCGTCGGAAACCTCTCGACAAAACGAATGAAGTAAGCACGTACGCTCTGCACCTGGGTCTGCTGCAGCATAATCTCCGATACCCAGACCTTATAAGGATCTGCAGGCATACCGGGCTGTGGTTGCCACGGCAGATCTCTGCGACCGTGGTCTTCTGCCCAGGCCAATAAGGCGCGCGCGAATCCTGTCATCGGGGCCGTCTCCTCATGCTCACGCGGGCTGACGAAAACTGACTAGCGCTGACTAGCGCTGACAAAAGGCGCAGAAATAGGTCGCCCGCTGGGCCTGCACCCGCCTGCGAATTGGCTGACCGCAGCGACGACAGGGTTCTGACTGTCGGCCATAGACCCGGTGGTCTGCGGCGAAGTGGCCAGCAAGGCCGTCGGCCGAGACAAAGTCGCGCAGGCTGCTTCCTCCCCCTGCGATCGCCTCTAGTAAGACCTCCCTCACGGCAACCGCAAGCGCCTCGTACCGTGACTTTGAGATCCGGCCCGCCGCCCGGGCCGGGTGAATTCCCGACCGAAAAAGTGCTTCACTGGCGTAAATATTGCCCACCCCGACGACCAGGTCGCCGCGCATCAGCCAGGGCTTGATAGGCTGGCGCACGCCGCGGCTCGCATCATAGAGCCATGCACCGTCGAATCCTTCGGCCAGTGGCTCTCTGCCCTGGGCTGCCTGACCAAGCAGTGCCTGCGGAAAGGCCGCCGTATCTCCTTCGCGCGGCGCAAGCCGCAGATCACCAAACCGCCGCGGATCGTTATAGACGAGCTGCCCATCCTCAAAGCCTAGCCATACATGGCTGTGGGCAGGACGCGCAGCATCGGTCGGTAGCCAGAGCAGCTGGCCCGACATGCCAAGGTGCATCACCATCCACCAGTCATCCAGGGTAAAGATAAGGTTTTTGGCCCGCCGTTGAAGACCGAGAATCTGCTGGCCGCAAATCGGTAGGTCTGCCTGCTGACCAGAAAAGCTACGCAGGGCCTTGCCGCTCAGGCCCACGGCCTGAACGCGCTTTCCCGACAGATGGCCCTGCAGGCCACGGCATACCACCTCTACCTCAGGTAATTCCGGCATGAATTGAGTCAAACTGGGATACTTGGAGGCCAGATGATGCCTTTAAATGCTTCCCCCCGCCCCTATCGCGCCGTTGCCCTAAGGCCTCTGGCATGCCTTGCGGTCTCTGCCTGCCTATCTTCGGCCGCCGTCGCCGCGCAGGCACAGGCCACCGATACGGCGACAACCGCCAAGCCACCATCGGCTGCCAGTGCGGTCTTTCAGATTCTTGCAAGTGAACTGGCCCTCCAGCAGGGGCAGGTTGGCGTAGCCCTGGCAACCTATGTGGCCCTGGCCGAGCGCACCCGAGATGCCGGTGTAGCCGAACGGGCCACCCGAGTGGCGCTCACCGCACGACAGCCCCGACAGGCCCTACGGGCCGGGGCGGTATGGCTTGAGACGGCCCCGGACAATACAGACGCTCAGGACGTCGTCGATCTTCTGCGCCTGCAGTTTGGTTTCTACACCGACCTGCGCAACAACCTCACCCAGCGCAAGGCCCAGGCCCAGAAGGCTGGGACCCTCGATGCCTTTCTCGAACGGCTCGCAGGACTCGCTGCCCAAGGACAAGACGCAGCCAAATCCCTGGCTGTTCTCGAGGGGGTTGCTGACACCGACCAGAACCGGCCCAACCTGCTCTATGCCCGGGCCATGCTCAACGAACGCATGCAGGACCACAAGGCCATGGAGGGCCTACTGCGCGCCCTCATCGCGCAGCAACCTGGTCACGCCCATGCCAAAAATGCCCTGGGCTATAGCCTTGCAGATCGAGGTATTCGGCTCGACGAGGCCGAGGCCCTTATCGAGGAGGCCCATCAACTTCTGCCCGAAGATGCCCACATTCTCGACAGCATGGGCTGGCTCTATTTCCGTAAGGGAGAACTCGACAAGGCAGTCCAATGGCTATCTGACGCCCACCGCCGCCAGCCCGACGCCGAGATCTCTGCCCACCTCGGCGAGGTGCTCTGGGCCCTGTCCCGGCGCGAAGAGGCCAACGCGGTATTTCGGCTCGGCCTTGCCCACGACCCCAACAATACGGTCCTCAAGGGCACTCTGCAGCGGCTTGGCATTGCCCTAGAGTCTCTTTCAGAGTCTGCCAAGGCGCGCTAATCGCCCGGGTGCTAAAAGAGCCTCGACAGTTGCCTTGAATCGTATTGCTTCAGCCCTTGCGGCCCTCTGTACCGTGGGGTTGCTCATTACCGGATGTACCACGGTTCCACCCGCTCCTTTATCGCGCGATGCAGCCTTGGTCTCAGGCCGGTTTGGACTTAAGGCATCCTTCTTGCCCGAGGCCAGTCAGGGGCGGTTCGAATGGCGGTCTGCCCAGCAGGCAGATCACGAGGTCTGGATTCTTGATCCCTGGGGCCAACTGCAGGGCGTCTTCCGCCGGTCGGCCAGCGCCTCCGGACCCTGGGCTGGCTGGTCATTAAGCGATGCCCGCGGGCGGTCGATACTGCCAGAGACGCAGGCGGCGAGCGCCACTGCCAAGGCCATCTCCCCGGAGGGCCTACAGGCCCTTGCTGAGATGCTCGATAGCCTTGGGGAGCGATTTCGGCAAGACCGCGGCAGCCCGGAGGCCGCATCGCCCCGCCCATTTACCCTGCGCGGCGTGCGGGCCGGACACTGGATCGAACTGCGTATCGCCCCCGATGCCCACTAGCCAAGCCATGCCGCGCCTGAGCGCAACGGCCACCGTTCCCGCAAAGCTCAATCTTTTCCTGCATGTCACCGGGCAAAGATTCGATGGGTATCACCTGCTGGAGAGCGTATTTGTCGCCATCGACTGGTACGACGCCCTGCAGATCGAGGTCGATGATTCAGGCGCTATCGATCGACAGGGTGACCTTGGCTGGCCCTATGCCAGTGACCTGGCCGTCCGGGCAGCCCAGGCGCTGCGGGCCCAGGCGCTCAGAGAGGGGCACCTATCAGAGGCCGCCGGTTGCCGAATCACACTCAAAAAATCAATTCCCCACGGGGCGGGTCTCGGCGGAGGGAGTGCCGATGCCGCCTACACCCTGCGACTGCTAAACAGGCTCTGGGGGCTCCACTACGAGACCAAGGACCTTGCTCAGATCGGCCTCGCCCTCGGCGCGGATGTTCCCTTCTTCCTCGGCCCTGGCTGCGCCCATGTGCGGGGCATCGGGGAAGACATCGTGGCCTATCCCGTCATGGCCAACGCCTTTGTGGTCGTTGTCCCCGCGATAGAAGTACCCACCGCTACTATTTTTAGCGATCCTGGTCTGCGACGCGACACCCCTGGTCTTGACCCAGCTGCCCTGCAGACGGCGGCATGCGCATCAATATGGACGCTTGGCCATAATGATCTCGAGCCTGTTGCCTGCAGGCAGTTTCCAGCCATTACCGCCCTCATCACGGCATTGCAGGCCTGTGCAGCCGATCTCGGGATTCCGGCCCAGGCCTGCCGAATGAGCGGCAGTGGAAGCGCGCTTTTTGCGAGTTGTGCAGACGCGAATCAGGCCAGAGCGCTGGCTTCGCGACTGCAGGCCCAGACGACTGCTCTGCACGGTCAGAATTCAGGGATTACAATTCGCGTTTGCCAGAAGCATTTCGAGGTTCTGCCTCAGAAAAGGTACGATATCGCTGTATGACGTCGCTCTGGGGAGTCGCCAAGTTGGTTAAGGCACCGGATTTTGATTCCGGCATTCGAGGGTTCGAGTCCTTCCTCCCCAGCCAATCTCTCTGACTCACACACGATCCGCTCCCGCCCACATCCCGATGGTTGACCGCATCGCCAGCAAAAATGGATCCCACGATGGGGTAATGCTGTTTACCGGCAACGCCAATCCTCGGCTCGCCGCCGATGTGGCCAAATGCCTCTCTATTCCCCTGGGTCGCGCCAATGTCGGCCGGTTTTCAGATGGAGAGGCAACCGTAGAAATCCTTGAGCATGTCCGGGGTCGTGATGTCTTCGTGCTACAGCCCACCTGTGCCCCCGCCAATGACCACCTCATGGAGGTGATGCTGATCGTCGATGCCCTGCGGCGGGCCTCTGCAAGCCGTATCACCGCGGCCATTCCCTACTTCGGCTATGCCCGCCAAGACCGTCGCGTGCGATCGGCCCGGGTTCCGATTAGCGCCAAGGTGGTCGCCAATATGCTGCAGTCTGTGGGTGTAGATCGGGTGCTCACCATGGATCTGCACTCCGATCAGATCCAAGGTTTCTTCGATATTCCCGTCGACAATATCTACTCCGCCCCGATTATCTTGGGCGATGTCTGGAAGCACGACTACAAAGACCTCATCGTAGTCTCCCCAGACGTTGGGGGAGTAGTGCGGGCCCGCGCCTTTGCCAAGGAACTCGATACCGAACTGGCCATCATCGACAAGCGCCGACCCAAGGCAAACGTCTCTGAGGTCATGAATATCATCGGCGATGTGAGCGACCGAACCTGCATCATCATGGACGATATGGTCGACACCGCCGGTACCCTAACCAAGGCCGCTGCCGCCCTTAAGGCCTATGGCGCCTCTCGTGTGGTCGCTTACTGCACCCACCCAGTCCTCTCAGGCAGCGCTGTTCAGCGTGTTGTCGACTCTGATCTCGACGAACTCGTCGTTACCGATACCATCCCTCTAAGCCAGAGCGCCATTGATTCGGGGCGTATCCGCGTAATTTCTTGCGCGGGGCTCATGGCTGAGACCATCATCCGCATCGCCAAATCCGATTCCGTCAGTTCGCTATTTCTTGAATAGCGCCTACCAGAGGGTATCGGCCACTTAGGCTACAATCGAGGGCTTTCCCTTTGCGCTGGTC
>JBJOHS010000002.1:0-4159 GCA_046047535.1 Pseudomonadota bacterium | reverse complement strand
GTCCGGCATAGCCAGAGTGGGGCACCGTATCTCATTGCCCGCCACATTAACCAGGTGGCACCACAAATTCATATCATGAACGCCGGTGATGGCCGGCATGCGCATCCTACGCAGGCGCTTCTCGATATGTTCACTATTCGCCACTTCAAGGGCGACTTCACGCAGATTCGGGTCGCTATTGTCGGGGATGTGCTGCACTCTCGGGTAGCACGTTCGGGCATTCATGCGTTGACCACCCTGGGTGTGC
Source organism: Pseudomonadota bacterium (assembly GCA_046047535.1). Classification (GTDB taxonomy): domain Bacteria; phylum Pseudomonadota; class Gammaproteobacteria; order Burkholderiales; family Burkholderiaceae_A; genus Hahnella. Next base: position 3,912 of record JBJOHS010000002.1, on the reverse strand, counting down.
CTGAGATACGGGTCATTGCGCCTAAAACGCTCTTGCCCTCGGGCCTTGCGGAGATGGGAGTGCAGACCTATACCGACCTGGCAAAGGGCCTTAAGGATGTCGACGTCATCATGATGCTGCGGCTGCAAAACGAGCGCATGCGAGGCGCACTCTTGCCGAGTCCTCAGGAATACTTCAAACATTACGGGCTCACCGAAGACAAGCTAAGGCATGCCCACCCGAAGGCTATTGTGATGCACCCTGGCCCCATGAACCGGGGTGTGGAGATCGACTCGGCGGTCGCTGATGGGGGACAGTCGGTCATCCTCTCTCAGGTGACTTTTGGCATTGCTGTCCGTATGGCCGTGATGGACCTCCTGAACCAGTCGGGTGCCTGAGGCCGCATCTACCACTTGGGGCACCCATCGTCCGCTCTGATTCTCTCTGCCTGGAAATCTCGTTATGACGGTCTCAACGCAACGGTTTATTGATCCCACGCCCCCGCGGGTAGCCCTTACGGGAGGGCGTGTTATTGACCCCGCTTCGGGTCTGGATATGCCTCTAGATCTTTTTCTGGCTGAAGGAAGTCTGGTTGCGATGCTACCTCCGGGCGAGCGCCCTGACGGATTTACCGCAGACCAGACCATCGCCCTGTCTGGCCAGTGCATCGCCCCTGGCCTTGTCGATCTCTGTGCGCGACTGCGCGAACCGGGCTTTGAGTACCGGGCAACCCTGGAGTCCGAGATGCGGGCCGCTGTAGCTGGGGGTGTGACCCGCCTTGTCTGTCCGCCTGACACTGACCCGCCACTCGATGAGCCCGGACTGGTGGAGATGCTAAAGCATCGTGCGCGCGGCCTGGCCCAGGCTCATGTCCATCCTTTAGGCGCACTGACGGTGGGCCTGAGGGGTGAACAACTCACCGAGATGGCTGAACTCACCGAGGCGGGCTGTATCGGGTTTTCTCAGTCACTTCGGCCGCTTGTCGACACCCAGGTTCTCTTTCGTGCCATGCAGTATGCGAGTACCTTTAGTTTCCCCGTCTGGCTGTATGCCCGAGACCCCTGGCTTGGTGCGGCCGGTGTGGCCCATGGGGGCCCGCTTGCCGGTCGCCTGGGGCTGCCTGCGGTTCCTGTAGCCAACGAGACGATTCGCCTCTTAACGCTTTTTGAACTGGTACGTATCACGGGCGTGCGTCTGCATCTCTGCAGGCTTTCTTCCGCGGCAGGGATAGACCTTCTGCGAAAGGCCAAGGCCGAGGGGCTCCCGGTGACGGCAGATGTCTCCGTGCATCATCTGCATTTGATTGATCTTGATATCGGAGATTACGACTCTAACCTGCGGGTCGACCCTCCTTTTCGTAGTCAGCGTGATCGGGCCGCCATTCGATCTGCACTTTTAGACGGCACGATTGACGCGGTCTGTTCTGATCACTCCCCAGTAGATGATGATGCCAAGCAATTGCCGTTTGGTGAGGCCGAGCCTGGGGTGATTGGCCTCGAACTTCTGTTGCCACTGGTCCTAAAGTGGGCGGCAGAAGAAAAACTCTCGATGCGGGAGGCGCTCGCACGGGTCACACAGAACCCCTCTGACATCATGGCCCGGGACGCTGGACGACTTCGGGTGGGGGGGCAGGCTGACCTCTTCGTCTTTGATCCCCATGCACCCTGGGTTGTCACCAACGACACCTTGAAGTCCCAGGGTCGAAACACCCCGTATCTGGGACGAGAGATTGAGGGCCGTGTCCTTTACACCCTGGTGGAAGGTCGACTGGTTTTTCAGAAAGAGCCCACAGCCCGCTCGGTTGCAACCTAAGGCTAGCGGAGCCCTTGTAATGCACGATCGGCACAGCCTGCCACGTGCCGCCCTTCGGGTAGGTTGGCGATTTCCGGCACTCTGTGGCTGGATGATCCTTGGCCTCACCTGGGCGCTGACGGGCTTTCGGCTGGTCGGACCGGTTGGGCAATCCTGGAGCATCCGTACCTTTGCGCGAGGCCTGTTGAGCGTCTGTGGCGTACGACTCTGTGCTGAGGCGGACGGGCCAATACCAGCACCTGCGCTGCTTGTGGGCAATCACGTATCGTGGCTCGACATCTTTGTCGTCCATGCCCTGCAGCCCGTTACGTTTATTGCCAAGTCGGAGATTCGGTCCTGGCCAGTCATTGGTACGTTGGTCTCCGCTTCGGGCACGCTTTTTATTGAGCGCGGCAACCGGGCCGCCATGCCGCGGGTGATCGCGCAGGCAGTGACTCGATTTGGCAGACACGAACGGGTGATGTTTTTTCCAGAAGGCACCACCAGCGATGGATCAACACTTCTGAAGTTTCATTCCAGCCTCTTTGTCTTGGCAGAACGTCAGGCTGACCTGCCGGTGGTACCGATCAGCATCCAATACTCGTCTGGGCGTACCGCCTATGTCGGCGATGTAACCTTACTCCGGTCTATGGTGACGATACTGTCGGGGCCTGCGGTTGAGGTTAGGCTGCGGATTCAGCCGCCTCTCGATCTGGAAGATCGCCGTCGTCAGTCTCTTGCGGAGGCGGCACGTGCGCGTGTGGCCCTGGGACTCGGGCTTCAGCCCCAGGATTCCAAGGCCGACTGCTGAAAGATCGCCTCGTCATCAAGCCGTACCGCTGTGAGGTAGCCGCCCCAGGCGCAGCCGGTATCAATGCCCAAGAGCCCAGGGGCACGCAGTAGGCCCAGGGTAGACCAGTGACCAAAAACAATCCGATACCTGCGTGTGGCGCGATGGGTGATTGCGAACCAAGGCTGTAGTTCGGAGGGCCGCATGCTCGGGGAGAGCTTGCATTTGTAATCTAGACTGCCATCAGGACGAAGATAGCGCAGCCGGGTGAGCACATTGACCACCATACGGTAGCGGGCACTGCCCCGTAGACCGTCTTTCCAGTGGCCCGGACTGTTCCCATACATCTCATGAAGAAAGTCCTGCCAGTGGTCACTCTGAAGTCGCCGCTCGACCTCGCGGGCAAGCCCTAGGGTCTTCTGTAGGGTCCAACGCGGTAGCACCCCCGCATGGACCATGAGGGTCTTACCTTCTGCATGGGCCAACGGCTGGCCACGGATCCAGTCAATCAACTCTTTACTGTCGGAGGCCGCTAGCAGCGGACCTAGGGTGTCGCTGGCCTGCAGTGGTCGGGCGCCACTGGCCACCGCGAGCAGATGGAGGTCGTGGTTACCGAGCACTACTTGCGCCTGACTGCCCGCTGCCCGAATCAACCGGATGACCTCGGCGGACTCTGGGCCACGATTCACGAGGTCACCCACGAACCAGAGCCTGTCCGATTTGGCACGAAAAGACAGGCGCTGGACGAGCGCCCTAAGGCTCTGTGCACAGCCCTGAACATCTCCAATTGCATAGGTCGCCATAGATGCATCGTAAAATAAAAGCCTGTCATGCGTGCGGGCATCCCTACGCGTTCCAGGCCCCCATCATTACCGACACTTTTCTTTGGACCTTGTAGACGCCTATGACGAGCCACCCCTCCTCCCATGCAGCACAGTCAGATGGTTACGGTCCCGCGGTCTCGCCTGCGATATTTAAGGCCTATGACATTCGAGGTGTGGTTGATGAGACCCTGACCGAGGAGACGGTGCGGTGCATTGGCCAGGCGCTCGGGCAGATGATTCGTCGCAAGGGCCTGCACCGGTGCGTGGTGGGCCGGGATGGCAGGCTCTCCGGACCAAGGCTGCAGGCCGCCTTATCTGAGGGACTCTGTTCTGTGGGTGTCGATGTGATCGACATTGGCTCGGTGCCTACACCAGTCGTCTATTTTGCGACCCATCTCCTAGGTACGGGTACGGGCGTGGCGATTACCGGCAGCCATAATCCGCCGCAGTACAACGGCCTGAAGATGATGGTGGGCGGCGCGACGCTCGCAGGGGAAGAGATACAGGCGCTCTACCAGATGATTGTTC
>JBJOHS010000001.1:0-16667 GCA_046047535.1 Pseudomonadota bacterium | reverse complement strand
AGGAGTGCTACGGCCATCGCCTGGGCATCAAAGCCGGCTACCTGATCAGCCCCTGCAGCGCGGGCGATGGAGGACCTGCAGGCCTGTGCGGGAAACTGCCAGTCGGGCCGGGAGACAAAGTCTGCAGTCGGTGTGTGGTGTTCATTAAGGGCAATGCGCGTTCGCCCTGCCTGCATCATGGCAAGGGTGAGAGAGCCGGCCGCCACGATACTGTCACAAGCAAGAATGAGGTCTGCCTTGGCCATGTCAATTTTGGTAGCGGCAATGGCCTCTACCGATGAGGCCACCTGAATATGGCTCCAGGTCGCTCCCCCCTTCTGGGCGAGCCCAGCAGAGTCTTGGGTAACGACGGCCTTTCCCTCAAGATGGGCGGCCATGCCGAGGATCTGCCCGATGGTGATGACACCGGTTCCGCCGATGCCTGCTGCAACGATGCCGTAGGCCTCGTCGGTCGGGGGTAGCTCAGGCTCAGGCGGCAGGGGTAGGGCAGAGGGCTCGGGAGCCTTGCCCTCTGCGTCTGCAGAAACTGCGCGGGTGGTCTTTCGGACTGCCCCCTCGACGGTAACAAAGCTGGGGCAGAAACCCTTTAGGCAAGACTCGTCCTTGTTACAGCTACTGTGGTTAATTGTTCGCTTTCGGCCAAAGGGCGTCTCCTTCGGTTCCACCGAAAGGCAATTGCTCTGACTAGAGCAGTCTCCGCAGCCTTCGCAGACGAGATCGTTGATCACCACGAACCGATCAGGGTCTGCTAGCCGCCCCCTTTTACGTCGGCGCCGCTTCTCTGTGGCGCAGGTCTGGTCATAGACGATCACCGTCGTACCGGGGATGTCACGGAGTCGTCTCTGTACGTCGTCGAGTGCGTCGCGATGGAGAACAGCAACACCTGGCTCGAGGGATACCCCCCGGTATTTTTCTGGTGTGTCGGTCACCACCGCCACCTCACGAACGCCTTCAGCGATACAGCTCTTGACAATCTGTGGGACAGAGAGCCCTTCAGGCCGCTCGCCGACCTGCTGGCCTCCCGTCATGGCTACCGCGTCGTTATAGAGAATCTTGTAGGTGATGTTGACCCCAGCTGCCACGGATTGGCGTATGGCGAGCGAGCCGCTATGAAACCAGGTGCCATCGCCGATATTGGCAAAGACATGGTTTTCCGACAGAAAGGGGGCCTGCCCCACCCAGGGGACACCTTCCCCACCCATCTGGGTGAAGGTGGTGGTACTGCGGTTCATCCAGAGTACCATGTAATGGCATCCGATGCCGGCAAGGGCCCGACTACCCTCAGGAACCCGGGTACTCGTATTGTGGGGGCAGCCGCTACAGAACCAGGGCGGTCGGCTGGCATTCCCACTGCCCGCCTGATCTGCCCGCAGTGCCTCCTCTTTGGCCTGTAGTACCGCAAGCCAGGCCCGCATGGCCGCGGCGATATCGTCTGGGACCCCGAGCGCAAAGAGCCGCCGGGCCAGAGCCTTGGCAATGAGCGCGGGACTGAGGTCTGCCTTTGAACGCAGCAGTACATTGCTGGTCGGGTTAGGCTGGGCCCATTCGCCGCCGGAATGGTCTCCGTCTTGCTCGTCGAACTTTCCGAGCACATTGGGCCGGACATCGGCGCGCCAGTTATAGAGTTCTTCTTTGAGTTGGTACTCAATAATCTGGCGCTTTTCCTCCACCACCAGAATTTCCTGCAGACCCCGCGCGAAGTCTCTCGTGATCGTAGGCTCTAAGGGCCAGACCAGATTAACCTTGTGCAGGCGCAGGCCGATCCGACGACAGGCTTCAGTCGTGAGGCCGAGGTCGGTCAGTGCCTGCAGGGTGTCTTGAAAGGCCTTACCACTGGCGATCACGCCAAAACGATCATTCGGCCCCGAGATGACATTATGGTTTAGCCGGTTTGCCCGCACGTAGGCAAGTGCTGCATACCACTTTGTCTCCATCAGCCTTGCCTCTTGGTCGAGCGGCGCATCGGGCCAGCGCAGGTGCACACCATCGGCGGGCATGGGAAAATCTTGCGGCAGTAGGATCTGCACCCGGTCACTGTCGACTTCAATACTTGCGGAAGACTCGACCACATCTTGGATCGTCTTCATCGAGGTCCAGAGCCCTGCAAACCGGCTCATAGCCAGCGCATGCAACCCCATGTCGAGGATACCCTGCACATCGGAGGGAAAGAAGACGGGTAGTCCGCAGGCCTTAAATATGTGGTCGCTCTGATGGGCGGCTGTAGAGCTCTTGGCCACATGATCATCACCAGCCAGAGCTAATACACCGCCATAACGCGCGGTGCCCGCCATGTTTGCATGCTTAAAGACATCGGAGCATCGATCAACGCCAGGACCCTTTCCGTACCAGATGCCAAAAACACCATCGAATTTCTTCTTGTCGGGGAAGAGGTCGAGCTGCTGGGTGCCCCAGACCGCTGTCGCAGCGAGTTCTTCGTTGACCCCTGGCTGAAAGACAATATTCCTCGCGGACAGATGGTCTTTGGCTGCCCAGAGCGCCTGGTCGTAGCCGCCGAGAGGACTCCCGCGATAGCCACTAATAAAGCCTGCAGTCTTGCGTCCATCGGCCGCATCGCGCGCCTGCTGCATGAGGGGCAGGCGCACCAGCGCCTGGACGCCACTCATAAAAGCCTTGCCCCGTTCTAGACGATATTTGTCATCGAGGCGGACCTCCTGGAGAGCCCGCACGATATGGGGCGCAAGCGGCGCGTTCATTTTTTCTGCTTATCGCTCCAGAGTTCGCCGCCCGTGGCCCAGTGCCGCGCGGGAAGCTCGTAAAAGAGGATATCTACCGATTCCGGGCTTCCGCCGAGGATCTTGGTGGTGATCTCTGTAAGGGCCTTCGCGTATTCGCGTTTCTGGTCCTCAGTTCGGCCTTCAAACATTTCAATGCGGATGGTGGGCATAGCGATTCTCCAGCGGGATGGGGGGAAGGTGATGGTCGCCTACTTGGCGACGTTGACAAAGGGAGGGCAGGAGACCCCTTTGGGTACGACCTCTGCCTCAGTCTTCCCATTTGGGCATTTGTAGACGCAGTTGGTCCGGGTGTTTTCGCGATTTGCCTTGCGGCTAGAGATGTAACAGTTCATTGTCTTTTCTCCATCGCTACGGGTCTGGGCGACCAGAGTGAAGGCGCCGGCGTCCGCGGCGGCAAGGGACGGGCTCAGGGTAAGTAGAAGGGCAAGCGACCAGACCGAAGACAGTGGGGCCATAAGGATGCTCCAGAGAATCATTCCGGAGAGTAATAGTACGGCCTTTGCCCCACCGGTGGGACGGGGGTCTTCCTCTAGTGTTCTTGGCATACAGTAGAGTATCGGTGCACGCCTATCTGCCCATTGGAGTCTCTGTTGTATGGTTGTTATTCAACCCGGCCCTGTGTCGGGATTTTTATGGATGCTCTTGATTTGCACGCTCTGGAGCACAGCGGGCGTGGTCTCTCGGCAGCTAGAGTCTGCCGCCTCTCTCGAAGTCACCTTCTGGCGAAGTCTTTTTTGTGGGCTGACCCTGTGCCTCGTGCTCATTGGACAGTCGGGGGTCTGTGGGGCGATGCACCGGGTGCGTGAGATGGGTCTCTTTGGAGCGCTTTCGGGGCTCTGCTGGTCGATCATGTTTACCTGTTTTATGGTGGCGATCATGCTGACCTCGGTCACCAATACGCTGCTGATCATGAGCCTCGCGCCCTTGTTTGCAGCGATTCTCGCCCGTTGGTTTCTGGGTGAAGGAATATCACGTGCGACCGCAGTCTCTATTCTTGTGGCGGGTCTTGGGCTCTGGTGGATGCTACGCGATGGGCTCTCGGGCCAGGGCCTCCTCGGCGTAGTGGTTGCTCTAGGAACACCGCTTGCGGCGGCCTTAAATCTCGTGTTGCTCAAGCGTGCCCGAGGTGGGGTCAGTCTCATTCCTGCTGTCATGGTTGGGGCAATGATCTCTGCGGTGGTGACAGCGCCATTTATCTTTCCCCTGAAGGCAAGCACCACCGACCTGATCTGGCTGGCCTCCCTGGGGGTCTTTCAGCTTGCACTTCCCTGTAGCCTTTTGGTCTGGCTGACCCGGTTTCTGCCGCCGCAGGAGATTGCCCTCTTGTCGCTCCTTGAGGTGGTGCTCGGACCTATATGGGCCTGGCTCTGGGGAGGAGAGCAGATTACCCTTGTTACCCTGCAGGGCGCAGCCCTGATTCTCGGGGCGCTGGTTTTTAATACGCTCGTGCGCCACCGAAGCGCAGGCCTGGGAGCCCCCTTACATGGCTAGTAAGAGGCTGTCTCCTGTTCCCCGCCTTGGCCTGCTTTTTGACTACGACTGGGATGCGGTTGCCCACCAGCGCTTTGCCGGGGAGATCGCGTTTGATCGGGCCGGCTTCGATCTTTTTCGCTGGTCGGGCAGGCTGCATCTGCTGCGACTGAATTTGTTTTCGTTTGCTGATCGGCTGGCTGCGCGAGGCCGCAGCCGCCGATGGCGGGGTGTCGTCTCTCACCATGAGCTGTACGGGACGCTCCTTGCAGCCATGGTGGCCGAACGGCTCGGCCTACCCGGACCCGGGGTCGGTGCGGTCTTGGCCTGTCACCATAAGGGCTATACCCGCGGCATTCTTCAGAGCCTCTGTCCGGAGGTAAATCCCCGATGGGAGTTGGTGCAGCCGCCTAACATGCCGGGGCGGGGCAGCCGTACCCCCCCAGAAATGCTGGTTCCCCCGTATCCCGAACGCTTTCCCGTCTACCTCAAGCCGGTGCGCGCCACCTTCTCCGCACTGGCCCGCAGCATCCATGATCCGACGGCCTGGCAGGCCTATTTTTCCGCGCTTCTTGAAGATCGTTGGGTGACCAACCGACTCCTTGCTCCGTTTGCGCATGTCTTGCACCATGTGCTCCCAGAGGCGGGTTCTTCGTTTCAGTTTCTTTCCGAGGAGCCTGTCTGGAGCCCCCAGTACAACTTAGATGGCTACGTCGATGGCGCAGGCGATGTTCAGCTGCTTGGGGTGGTAGATGCGGTCTCTTACCCCGGAACGCAGGCTTTCCAGCGCTGGGAGTATCCGTCCCGCCTGCCGGTCTCCGTGATTCAGAGTGCCCTGCTTGTTGCGAGAAAGTTTCTTCGTGCGATCGGTTTTGGGCAGGGCTTTTTTAATCTCGAGTTCTTTTATGATGCGGCTGCCAGTCGCATTACCGTTATTGAATTCAATCCTCGGCTCTCCTCCCAATTCAGCGCGCTCTACCGCATGGTTCTTGGCTGTGACCCTCATGCGATGGCCATGGCCTTAGCTCAGGGAGAAGATCCGCGGAGGGTTCCCCTCGTGAAACCTACCGCCCGGGTTGCTGCAAGTCTTGTCTGGCGAGCCTTTGATCCACGGGAGATTCCGACTGCTCCCTCGCGGGTCGCCCGTCGCCGTCTAGAGCAGGCCTTTCCTGGGCAGACGCTCTTTGAGTTTTCTCGTACGCCTGCAGCCCTGTCGCGCGCCTTTCGCTGGATGGAAAGCTATCGCTACGGCGTTGTCAATGTGGGTGCGGTGGATTCTGAGGGGCTACGTCGGCAGTCAGAACAGATCTCTGAGATTCTGGGCTGGCCCAACGGACCCTATGCGCAGCACCTGTCAGAGCTGTCTCGCGGTTCTGGGCACTGGACTGCCCGCGCGCACTGATGAGGGCGCAGCTGAGGGCTGCCAGATAGGGCAGCGCCTGCAGCAGGAGTACGGCGGACCAGCTCTTCCGGTCAAGATCAAGGGCCGCGCTAGGCGCCTGCCAGATCAGAAGTGAGAGCCCAATCAGGCAGAGCCCGAGAATCAATTCCTCACGGACGGCGAGAAGCTGCTGACCGGTTGGGCTGAGAGGGGTGCCTTCCAAAGTGGCCGACTGGCGTATCTTGCGGGTATCTGAACGGCGCATAACATCCAGGCCAGTAGCAGTTTTTTTCCGCGTGATCTCGAATATCGCCGTCTTGTGTACCAGCCCAGAGAGCAGCCCGCGGGCGATGACATGGGAAAGCCCTAGTCCTGCAAGGCTTGCACCGAGTATGTCGATTCGGGGGCAGGGAACATGACGCAGATAAAGGCCCAGACCCATCAACAGGCGAAACGCCATAAAACCTGCCAGCGGCATTAGAAGAAGGGTGTTTGGAAGAGGAAAAGAAAGGGGCGCAATGAGTACCCCTAAGCTCCAGCCGATTGCCCCGAGCGTGAAAACGAGATGAAGCCCATCGCCAATCCAGGGCAGCCAGCCGGCCAGAAAGTGGTACCGCTGAGAGGGCGTGAGCGCGGAGGGGCCGAGCAGTCTTTTCCAATGAATTTTAAGAATTTGCATGGCGCCCTGGGCCCATCGTCTGCGCTGACGGCGGTAGCTGCTGAAGTCATCGGGCAGCAGACCTCTGCCAAAGACGGTATCGATGTAGACGGCCTTGAGCCCTTCGGCCATTATACGTAGCCCAAGCTCCGAGTCTTCACAAATACAGCTAGGATCCCATCCACCCAGCCCCCGTAGCGTCTGGGCTCGAATGAGGGTCATCGTGCCGTGCTGGACAATGGCATTGCGCTGATGTCGGTGATGCATACCAACCCGGAAGAATCCTTCGTACTCCCAATAGGCCATACGCGAGAAGGGCTGCGATAGCGGGTCTCGGTGTGCCTGTGGTGCCTGAATGAGCCCGGTCCTCGGATCATCGAAGTAGCCGGAGACCTTCTCGAGCCAGTCGGGCGCGACGAGATAGTCTGCGTCGACCACGCCGATCCATGCTGCCTCGGGATCGGTCTGATGAAGAGCAAAGTTCAGTGCGCCCGCCTTGAAGCCCGGCCAGTTTGGCAGATGAAAAAACTGGAGCCGCGGGTCGTCTGTCTCCGCGACAAAGTCGGCAATCGGCCTCCATAGACTGGCTTCGCGGGTATTGTTATCGACAACGATAACCTCGAGGGCAGGCCAGTTCAGACGCAGCAGGTTTTGTATGGCATCGATGACCATGGACGGAGGCTCATTGCTGCAGGCCAGGTGAATACTCACCTTGGGGGCGGTTGCGGCATCTTGCCAGGGGCTCGTAGGATGGTCTCTATGTAGTCGCTCCGGCCAGAAGGTCTCGGCAAATTCGAAGAGTTGCGACACCATGAGCAGACCAAGAAATAACAAGCTGACAATCAGGCCCGCGGTACGCAGGCCATCGACCGGTTCCAGATAGTCTGCAAATGGCCAGGCAGAAAAGGCAACCATCCCGACAACGACTGCCTGACTACCGAGAAGAACCATGAGCCGAGACAGTGGTCGGAGCGCGGGCAGACCAAAGAGGAACGGTAAGGCCATGGCAAGCCCCACGAGGCTTGAGAAAAAGGCCTTGCCTTTGGCCTGAGGGCTAATTTCGAGCGGGCCGCTGAGGGGGAATTTGGCCTGCCGGTGGGCGTCCCATAGGCCCCAGTGGGCCCCCGCCTGACCCTCAATGGAGCGCTTCCAAGGCTGGTCGATAGCCTCCATGAGGTAGAAGTCAAGTCCCCGGGCCTTAGCCTGTGCAACAAACGTACGAATAAAGAGGGCCTGGTTTTCCGGCGATGCGATCGCCGGGCCCTGGGCTGGCCCATGGCTTGGCCATCCCACCTCGCCGATCACAATTGGCAGTCGTGGGAATCGCCGCTGAACATCGTCCAGCCGGGCAAGGGCATAGGCTACCGCCTGGTCGGCGGGGATCTTTTCCCAATAGGGGAGGAGATGCACCGTAATGAAATCTACATGCTGTGCCAAAGCAGGCTGAGAGAGCCAGACATGCCAAGGCTCAGCAGTTGAGACAGGCGTACGCAGTTGACGGCGTACCTGGTCGAGGGTCTTGTAGAGTTCTTCTGCAGGTAGCTTTTTAGTGAGCTGGGTCTCGTTGCCGAGTATGAGGCGATCAATGTTTTTATGGGCCTTAACCGCAGCCATGACTGCCTGCACCTCGGCCTGGTTGCGCAGACGGTTCTGATCAAGCCAGGCCCCTAGGGTGATAGACAGGCCCTGCTCCTTAGCCAATGCAGGGAGCATGGGCAGTTCCGTGGCACTGTAGGTGCGAATTCGGCTGCTCAGAGGGGCAATCAGGGCGAGGTCTCTGGCAATCGAGGCTTCGGCGGGTGCATGTTGTTCGCCATCCCCATCTTTCTTGCCAGGACCCCCCCAACGATCATAGGCGTTGTAGGCAAGACCGGAGAGTGGCTGGCGGATATCAGGGGCGATGGGAGGCGTCTGGAAAATACCCCAGATCCAGCCGTGGGCGCAGATCAGCAATGCGACCCCGAGGAATCCGAGCAGCCCGCGACGCCAGCGAAGGCGGTGTCGGTCGGGTGCCCATCGCCAGTCCTGCAGCCGCACGGGACCGCTGCGTCTTTCGGAAGAAAATCTCTTATCGTGCGGCACAGGCGCTCACAAAATTAGGAAAAATATGCAGACCAGATCGGAACGCTGGACCCTTGGACTCATTCTGGCGGGATGTCTGGGGCTGACCGTATGGACTGTCGAACGTCTGCTGCCGCCGACGGTGCCAATCATCCGGTCCGCTATTCTGCCATGTGTTTCCTATGCTCCTTTTCGCGATCCCCAGCATTCGCCTTTTGACCCAGCGCTCCAGATAGATTCAACATCTCTGAGATCGGATCTGGCCAAGATTCGTTCCGTAACTGGCTGCGTAAGAACCTATGGCCTTGATCACGGAATGGATGCAATGCCTGGGCTCGCCCGCGAGATGGGGCTTCGCCTGCGCCTTGGGATCTGGCTTGGCCAAGACGCCGCCGCCAATCGCAGAGAGATCGAGCGGGCAGTGACGCTCGCCCAGTCTTATCCAGACGTGATTGAGGAGGTCATTGTTGGTAACGAGGTTCTGCTGCGGGGCGATCTCACGGCGCAGGCGCTCGCAGAGATTCTTTCTGAAGTACAAGACCGTATTGATCTGCCGATTAGCTATGCGGATGTCTGGGAGTTCTGGCGTCGACATGCCGAGGTGCTGCTGCCCCATGTTGACCATATTGCGGTGCATATCCTTCCTTATTGGGAAGACGAGCCGATTGCGGTTAACGAGGCCGTGGACTATGTCTACCGAAGGTATGCAGAGATGCAAGGTTTGTTTGCGCCCCAGCCAGTCTGGGTAGGAGAGACAGGCTGGCCTGCGCGGGGCCGCAGTCGAGGGCCTGCTACGCCAGGCGTCTACGAGCAGGCCAGCTTTATCCATGGGCTACTGCAACGACATCAGACTGAGCCCCTGCCTTTTAACCTTATTGAGTCGTTTGATCAGCCTTGGAAGCGTATTCAGGAAGGCGCTATGGGGGGGGCTTGGGGAATATTTGAGGCCTCTGGCGCGCGGCGGGTGGACTGGCATGCCCGCCAGTCTCAGACAGCAGAGCGGATAGCCCTCGGGGGGCTCTTGGTGGCGTGGTGTATCGGGTTCTGGCTGCTATGGCGGAATCACGCACATGGCTGGGCCTGGTTTCTGGCATTTTTTGTACTCGGACTTCTCGCGGCTCAGGTGCAGTGGGCCATGGTCTGGAGCCGTAACCCAGCCGAATGGGCGGGCGCCTGGGCAGAGATGACGATCGGCCTTATTCTTAGCATGGGGCTGACTCACCAGATTCTGCGGCGCCGGTTCCCCCTGTGGCCGGAATGGTCTGGGCTGCGCCGGCTGACGGGGCCTTTCTTGGTTTTATGGATGGTTGCGGTGGGTCTGGATGCTTATGGGCTAATCACAGATGGGAGATACCGCGGCTTTGGCTGGCCGTTTGTGGTGGGGCCTCTCGTTCTTTCTGCAGCGGCTGCAGTTATGGGGATGCGAGGTCTATGGCGCCCCAACGGGGTTCGACTCCTCGCACTCGGTCTTGGCCTCGGTGGGCTTGTCATCGTCTATCAAGAGGGCCTGGAAAATACCCAAGCGTTGGTCTATAGCCAGTTGCTCGTCGCCGTCACGGTGACCGCATTCGTGGCAGGTCATCGGGTCGGGCCCGCGTCTCTTGCTTCCGAGGATGGGGCTGAAGCTGACCAGGCCGACAGCAGGAGTTCTGGCAGTACGTGAAGGCCGCCAAGGGGGCTCTGACGGCTTTGCATGCCTTCTACAAATCCGCGCGCAAGAAGCGGCCGAAGCAGCTGGGGGTCTTTGCTGATGATATGGACGGGTACATCCCATGGGACCCCCTCGCCCGTCACGTTGGCAGTGGGCTGGTGATCACCCACCAGGATGTAGAGCGTTTCTCGGGGCTCGGGCTGGGAAAAGTAGCCCCCGAGCCATTCGTAGACATAGTTGACCATCCGCAAATAGTCTGGCCGCATGTTGAGCCAATTGGGCTTTTCGGATTGTGCCTGTGCCAGCGGCTCTGGGTCAAACGGGGTATCGGTGAGTATGCGCCGCCAGTCTGGCTGGTACGGCGGCACCGGGCTGAAGGGCAGGTGAGAGGTGATGGTAGGGAAAAATACAAAGCGAGGCGGACTCGCTGCGGTGCGCGGATACATCTGTTCGAAACGCGCGATTGCGAACTGATCGGGAATCGACCAGAAACCGAGCGCAGGTCCGCGGTAGTCGAGGGCGGGGCCGTCAAGGTAGTGGGTAAATCCATAAAAGAGGCGTTCTGGCCAAGGCCATGCGACTGCGTGGTATAGCCCGAAGGTCTCGTATCCCTGTTGACCAAAGAGGGTGATGAGGGTCGGTCTTTGGGTCGTGAGAAGGAGGTCGTGACGCCGTGGGTCTGAGAGGTCAACACCCGATAAGACCGACATATGGGCGAGATCCGATGCGCCCCCAACGGTTGGCGAGCGAAAGAATGCCGTAACCACCCATCTACCGCTGTTTCGCAAAGCAGCGTTGAGTTGACGACGTTTTTCTTCTGTTGCCCGCTGGGCTTCCGTGTTGTCATAGAGGAAGGCCCCGAAGGACTCTAAGAAGACCATCATTACATCGCGGCCTTCGAGTCGTTCGAGTGCCGTCAACGGTGTCTGGGCCATGGCAGCCTCAATGGGAGTCTGTCTGGGTAGTGCCTCTGCCATCGCAGAGGATGACTGTGCGTCGAGGAGAAGCCCGATCTGCTTCCAATAGGTGGGGATGACAGGCTTGGAGACGTAGGGCCAGGTCGCCTGCACTCCCGCGTAATTCGCGCCAATCAGGATGGTGGCCAGTCCGGTAAGGATCCATGTGACGGGATGTCTCGCAAAGGGATGGGCGAGGTCTCGGGCGACGTAGCCGATAGATCGCCAGATCACGATGACCAGTAGGCCAAGAAGAATACTGGTACCGATGAGAGCGCTGAGGCCCGCCCACCAAGGCGCATCGGAGGCCCATACCCAGAGGAATCTCGGAATCTGTGGAATATCCCAATAGAGGCTGACCGCTCGACCAAAGAGGGAAGGGGCGGTTACATCGAGGTAGCGGGCCAGGACAAAGACCAGAAAGGTCAGCGCCAAGATCGCCTGCAGGCGTTGGGGCAGTCGTTTATGGCGGTGGACGGTGATAAGTACCGCCAGCCAGAGTAGAACAAATTCGGGTGCAATCCGCAGGTCGGGCAGCACCCCAGGGGTCGGCCACCATGCGGTAAAGCTCAGCAGTGCATTGAGCAAAACAAGGCTAATAAGCCCTCTGAGGCGGGGGGCCGTGCCGAGGGCGGGCACTAGTCGCGTTAGCACGGCTTTATGCGGCCAAATCCGAGATACCCCATGCCCCACTGTGTAGGCTGGCGTTGGAACTCCGTGAGATAGGGTTCGATAAGGTCCCAGGGCGACCTAAGGTCGCCGGGCGCTCCGTTATACCCGTAATTTTTTAGATAGACCCAGAGGTTGAGCGGGGCAAGCCAGGCAGGAAAATACTTAATACCTGCGATCGCAACGCGTGCGCCCGGCCTAGCCCAGGAAAGGAGCTGCGCAATGGCCGTGGGGGAGCGCAGGATATCGTGTGTGTAGTGAAAGAGAAATGCATCGACGGCCTCGGGCAGCCGCAATGATTGCGCTGAGCACTCAAATACTGCCACGTTTTTCCAGTTGGCTTCAACGACCCGGCGATGGGCATAGGCAAGCATGTCTGGGCTCTGATCGAACCCATAGACACGCCCACCTTCTCCAACCTTTTCGCGTATCAGCGGAAGGCTAAGGCCTGTGCCACATCCCACATCGAGCACCCGGTCACCAGGCTGCAGGCTAAGGCCGTCTATAGCCCGCGACCGAATCGGCCAAGTTGGCCCGCAGGTCTGGTCATAGCCCGTCGCGCGGAGGCGGTATTTGCGAATGGAGGACGCTCTTATTTCTTCTTCTGATAAGGCGGACATTTTTTATTTTACTTGGCAACGCCTTGAACTGCGCCCCGCTTCGGCAGCTGCGAACGGCCCTCCTTCAGGTCCTGGGTACAGGTCACCGTGAAGGCTTCCCCGAGTTCCGCTTGTACCTCTTTTGCCCGCTCTTGGCACTGGGGTTCAGACCAGTGCCTCTCGACAACCTGCATATTGGTCGAGGTGCCAATCCAGACAATCAACAACCATTCTTTCATATGTCGCGTTTCCTTCGTCTAGACCCCGGAGGGCCGTTGCTGCGCTGCCAGTCGATCACCGGTTTGTAGTGTGACTTGACGGGTAGCTCCCTGTCTTACAACGGAAAGGGTGACAGCGCTGCCTATCGGGCCTGAGGCCCAGATGCGTCGATAAAAGTCTGGGAGATCGAGAACGGCCCTGTTATCGAGCGCCAGGATGCGGTCGCCCGGCTCAAGCCCTGCACGCTCAGCGGGGCTTCTCGCTGATACCCTCTGAATCAAAAGGCCGCCCTGCGGGTGAGGCTGGCTGTGAATGCCAAGCCAGGCTTGCACGGGGCCACTGCGGCGACCAAATTTCAGCAGGTCGCCGAGGACTGGCTTGAAGATGTTGATGGGGAGATAAAGATTGCCCGGCCGAGCCCGAGGCTCGTCGGTTGCATCGGCGACCAGAAGGGAGCCGAGCCCCACCAGCGCGCCCTTTTCATCAAAAAGGCCTGCCCCACTCCAGTTGTTGACGGCAGGAATCGTCAGTAGCGGAGACTCCACCAGATATTCCCAGCTTCCAGCGAAGAGTTTGCGCGATGCAAGTAAGAGTTCGGTCGGCTCCGGCTCGCTGTGTCCGAGTGTCAGAAGCCGTTGTGGTACCGATAAGAGATCAGAGTCTCCTAGTGCCACTGGCGTGCTCTGAAGCGGCAGGAGACTCTTAATCAGCCCGAATCCCGAGATCGGGTCATGGCCAATAATCGTTGCAGGGATACGACGTCCTTGGTTGTCGACAATATCGGCTGTCTCCGCCTCAATAAGAAGGTAGCCCACTGTGACAACTGTGTCCCGGGCAATCACGATGCCTGATCCCACTCTTAGTGGCCCTAGTGTCTGGGTGCTCGGCATCGTGGTTCGTGCGGTAGCTTCGACCATGACAACGCTCTGCATGATCTGCGCTGTCACTTCGCGATTCGTCTGGATCGCAGCGGACTGCGCGAAGACCGAGGCTCCGCTGCTCGCGGACGTAACAAAAGCCAGAACGGCCAGGATTCGGACACTAGGCGTCTTAAGGGCCGTTATCAGTCTGCTGATATTGTTACTGATCGGAAGATAATTTAGTGCGTTGCAATATTTGTAAGGGTGCATAAATCAGGCGCCTGTAGCTTTCTGAGATTGAATTGCTGTGTTCGATTTATGAGAACGATGGTTTGAAGGCCTCTATTTGCTTTAGACTCATTCGATGAATAAAAAACTAGACTCCAAAGTAGCAGAGGGTCTCCAGTCATGGTATGGCATTCGGTCTTTTGCGGAAAGTGCGATCGCGCAGAGCCCACTTGCGAGGTTAGATCCTCTCTCTGTTCGACTGCTCGATTGGATTTACGCCGCCCAGTCGTCAGACGAACCCCTGTTTGTGCAGACGATTATTACGAAGTCCCAGGTGGCTTCTCCCGCGACTTTGCACAAATGCCTCTCGGCCTTGCTTCGTGAGGGGCTCATTCACGCAGAGGTTGATTCGGTCGACAGCCGAAGAAAAATAATCACCGTTACCCCAAAGTTGTCTCAGGCAATGGTTGACCTCAATCAGAAAACTAGGCGTTGGCTCGAGGAGCAGTCTAAGATGTTCTGATGGCTGTCACGGTTCCGTTGCTCCCCCCACCCCACCGAAACCTCTGCACCGACTGTGGGGTCTCACGGTCTTCGGAGCCTAAAAACTGTGCGGTCGCATGTCAGTTTATACAGCCTAATTACAGCCGCCTCGAGACAGAGGTGCACGGAGCCCCCCGGTCTACTTCGATTCCAGACGAACTCTACTTTGGTCGCCACCGAGCGATTTGGCGCGCGCGGCTTAAAAGCCCGCTTCCGGGGGCGCAGTGGACGGGAATCACAACCCGAATTGCAGAGCGACTTCTAGAGGAGGACCTCGTTGACGCGGTATTGACTATGCGTCCGTCAGGCACCGATCGTTGGCGGCCAGAGCCTGTGTTGGTGCGCAAAGCATCGGATCTTGCCGCCTGCCGAGGGATGCGTATGGGCTATGCGCCCCTGTTGTCTCTGATTGAGCCGGCCCGGGCACAGGGGGTGCGACGCCTAGCGGTTATTGGCATTCCTTGTCAGGTCTATGCCCTACGTGCGTTGTCCGCGCAGTATGGATTTGAATCGCTGTGGGTGATTGGTACCCCATGCTCTGACAACACCACTACCGAAAACTTCCATCGATTCCTCGAGAAACTCACCGATCAGCCGGATTCGGTCTCTTATCTAGAATTCCGTGCAGACTATCAGGTTGAGATGCGATTTGATGATGGGCGACGCAGGCTGATCCCATTTCTACAGCTGCCGCTCGCCGAGCTGCCCGCTGATTTTTTCCCCCTCACCTGCAGAACGTGTGTCGACTATGTCAACGCCTTGTCGGACATTACCGTGGGCTATATGGGTGGGCAGGGGCAGCAATGGCTGATTGTGCGCAACGAAAAGGGGCAGCAGATGCTTGATCTCCTTGGTGATGCCGTGCTGCTCAGTCGGCCCACTGATTCGGGTGATCGCAGATCAGCGGTACGGGGCTTCATTGAGAATACCCAACGGGCGGCTGGCGGCTTGCCACTGCGCCGAATGCCTGAGTGGCTGCGGCCGCTTGTAGGCCGTCTGATGACCTGGTTTGGTCCCAAGGGCATGGAGTTTGCCCGCGCGCGCATTGAGATGAAGGCAGCAGAGACGGTGATTCACCTGACGCGGGCATTACCCGGACGCGTCAAGACAATGATTCCCGACCATGTACGGCGGATTGTTGGCAGACTCGACGGTTCGTAAGGGCCACCGCCCGCATAAATTCCCTTTCAGACTTGGGGAAAACACCCTCCCGCGATGGCTTAAGTGTTGTTGGATAGATCTCTATACTCAATCGAGATTTAACTTCCTATCGGAGACACCATGAAAAGACGTGATTTTGTAGCTGGCACAGGAATGGCCGGAATTCTGGCGGCAGGCGTAGCGCCCGCCGTAAGGGCCCAAGAGACGATTCGCTGGCGTCTTGCCTCAAGCTTCCCGAAGGCCCTGGACACGATTTATGGCGCTGCGGAAACCTTTGCGGCCAAGGTTAATGCAGCCTCCAATGGTCGGCTCACGGTCAGTGTGCACGCTGGCGGGGAGATCATCCCGCCTTTTGGGGTGGTTGACGGCGTTCAGCAGGGCACTATAGAGATGGCCCACACCGCACCGTATTATTTCTTTGGAAAAGATCCCACTTTTGCCATTGATTGCGCAATTCCCTTTGGCCTGAACTCGCGCCAGATGACCGCCTGGATGTATGACGGTAACGGGCTAAAACTCTTCCGTGAATTCTATGCTGATTACAACATCGTCAACTTCCCTATGGGTAACACCGGTGCACAGATGGGGGGGTGGTATCGCAAGCAGATTAAGGGCCTCGCGGACATCAAAGGCATGAAGATGCGGATTGGTGGTTTTGGCGGAAAAATCCTTGAGCTGATTGGTGGTGTTCCTCAGAATATTCCTGGAGGCGAGATTTACCAGGCGCTCGAGCGCGGAACCCTTGATGCAACCGAGTGGGTTGGTCCCTATGACGATCTCAAGCTGGGCTTTTATAAGGTCGCCAAGAACTACTATTACCCGGCCTGGTGGGAAGGCGGCCCGCAGTTGTCACTCTATGTAGGTAAGAAAGCCTTTGATGCTCTACCGAACGATCTCAAGGGAATCGTTGAAGGTGCTGCTGCCTATGCCCACACTGAAATGCAGGCGAAGTACGATGCCCGTAACCCTGGCGCGCTACGCGAGTTGGTCAAGAATGGCACCAAGCTCTATGCGATGCCCAAGCCCATTATGGATGAAGCATTTAAGGCAGCCCAGGGATACTACGCGGAGTTGGCCAAGACCAATCCGCGTTGGCAAAAGATTTACGGCGACTATGAGAATTTCCGTCGCAACTCGAATCAGTGGTTCCGTTTCACAGAGGCACGGTTCGACAGCTTTATGCAGGGTGCGAAGCTCTAAGCGGTTTGCCGATGTACAGAAAAAGCCCGAGGGCAACTCCGGGCTTTTTCTTTTCTACTTCTGAGCTTTCATTTCGCGCAGTAGGGCGGCAGCGGGATCGTCTTCGGCGGAAGACTCCTCCTCGTCGTCGGCAATCTCTGAATCATTATCTTGGTTTGCGCCCGAATCTGCCCCCTCCGCCCCTTCTTCTAGAGGCTCAGCCATCGGGAGTTCGACCTCGACATTGGTTGCAACAGGCGGTTTGTAATCCCCAAG